>JAGCNQ010000058.1 GCA_017645845.1 Bacteroidaceae bacterium | reverse complement strand
GAAGCCCGTTGTGACCTATAGTGAAGGTTATCTTATCATTTCGGTTCCTGAGGCATCGGTATCGTATCCCCTCTCCAACTTGCAGAAGTTCACCTTTGGCGATGTTGACGACCAGGTGACACGTATTGTGGCTCCCGTGAACACAGCTCCGCAGCCCACTTACATTTATAGTTTGGACGGCAAGCTTATGCGTACACTTCAGCCTAGCGAGGACGGCACAACCTCTGCTTCCCTCGAAGGTCTTCCTTCTGGCACTTATGTTGTCAAGAATGGAAAGACCTCATATAAGGTGCTGAAGCGTTAAGAGACAATGGATTCTTTGTTGGACGTAATACGTAACCGCTACAGTTGTCGTGGCTATCTCGACAAACCTGTAGAGGAAGAGAAGATAGCATACCTCAAGGAGTGTATGCGGATGGCTCCTTCGGCTGTGAACAGACAGCCGTGGAAATTCCGTATCGTCCGCAGTCAGGAGGGTAGGGAGAAACTTCAGTCGTGTTACTCCCGCTCTTGGTTCAACGAAGCACCGCTTTATGTCCTCGCTTCTGTCCTGCATGAGCAGGAATGGGTACGGACAGACAGTAAGCCTCATGGCAACATCGATGTCGCCATCGCTGTAGAGCACCTGTGTCTGGCAGCTACAGAACAAGGACTTGGCTCCTGTTGGGTTTGCAACTTCGATGCCCAACGCTGCCATGAGCTCTTCCAGATGCCTGACGCAGAGGAACCAGTTGTCATCATCCCCATCGGTTATGCTTCCTCTACAGAGGTCCCGCCTAAGATGCGCAAAGTTTCTCAAGAAGTTTTCTTCGAAGAATAATGATGAAGGACCATACTAATTGTGTGGTCCTTCACCTTTATAATCTATCAACAATGGCTTTGACCAGTTCCTGGTCGGTGTGACCGCCTCTGCGTAAAGAACCGTGTATCTCGTTAGCACCGGTTTCGGAGATAATGTAATGTGCGTTCTCTGGATTGACGCCAGCACCTGGCATGATGATGATGCGTCCAGCGGCTTGTTTTACTAATTGTTTGAGCAGGGGAATGCCTTGTTCGGCAGTGGGTGCCTGTCCGGAGGTGAGCAGTCGGTGGCATCCTAAAGAAATAATTCGCTCCAACGCTTCCAGGGGCTTTGCACAGACATCAAAGGCACGATGGAAGGTAATGCTCAGACCCTCTGCTTCATCAACCAGACGGTGGACAGTCTCCTCATCAATGCTTCCATTGGGTCTCAATGCTCCAATCACTACACCGTTTGCCCCCAATCGCTTGGCAAGTCGAATGTCTTTTAGCATACTTTGCACCTCGTCTTCGTTGTAAACGAAGTTGCCTTCTCGTGGACGGATTAGCACTTGGACAGGAATCTTCATATCTATTGCCAACTCCATCATCACCTCCGATGGCGTCAGGCCATCTATTTCAAGAGCCTGACACAACTCAATGCGGTATGCTCCGCCTTCTACCGCAGCCTGGACGCTTTGCAAATCAGCACAGCAAACTTCTAATTTCATAGCTGTTTCTCATTCCTTTTTGCAAAAGTACAACAATTGTCATTGTCTGCCAAATATCATGGCAGAAACTTGAATCTCCACTGAGGAAAATATTTCCTTCGAAGAGGATAAATAGTCCACGAAGTTCACTTTCAAACAACCTTAATGATGGATTTTGCAAACCCTAAGGTTTACATTTGCGGAGCCTAAGGTTTGCAAGTGTGAACCCTAGGGTTTGCAAATCACGTCACGTCAGGTTTATTTATAGTGGCTCCATATCACGAAGAAAGAGAGTGGCTTCACAGCTACTCTCTTTCGAATTGGTATTAGCTTTTGTTTAAGGTAAAAAGATTGTTTTCAGGATAACGGATGCAAAGTTAGGGAATTTTTATGCATGGTGCAAAGTCTTTCCCTATGTTTTTTAACATATTTTGGCGTTTCTTGCAATAAAGTATTAAAACTTGTTCTCTTTTAGATGATATTGTACAATTGCTTCGATGGGGCGACGCAGTATGTGACCAATTATCATCCCTTCTGAAGCAACTGCTTCACGAAGTTCCTCTGCAAATTGATGAGCGACACCTCCCACGCAGTGTATTGGCAGTTCTTTGTGCCTATAAATGGCAATATTACGAACGATGAACAGACGTAATGCATCGACTAGCATAGTGTGAATGGCAGGGAGTGCATGGTGCTTTGCAATGAAGGGAACAAGTGAAGCTAAAAAGGTGTTGGCTGCTGGCCCGCGATAAACGCGCTGAATGATGTCTGACAGAGTCATGTTGAATGTGTCCGTGAAGTCCTGCATGAGTGATTCTGGCAGGAGTCCCTTGAAGAGGCCATTCAGCAACGTTTTGCCCAACATAGCACCACTGCCTTCATCGCCAAGGATGTAGCCCAAGGGCGGTGTTTGCATTACGATGTTCTTACCATCGTAAAGACAACTGTTAGAGCCTGTGCCTAGGATGCAGGCTATGCCCGGTTCATGTGCACAGAGTGCGCGGGCTGCTCCCAACAGGTCGCTTTCTACTTCAACAGAACACTTTGGCAAGAGTTCGCTGATGACGCTTTGTACCGTCTGGCTGAAAGGTCGGATGCAACCTGCACCATAGAAATAGACGGCTTCCAACTCTAAAGTCTGAGAAAGTTGCGTAAGTAGTTGATGGTAGATTACATTATATATATATTCGCGCGTGTCACGCGCGGGATTGATGCCGTCGGTGTGCAATTCCGTGCGTGTTCCGTCGGGAGCAATGTAAAGCCAGTCCGTTTTGGTAGAACCGCTGTCGGCTATGAGAAGCATTGAGTATTGAGCATTGAGGATTGAACATTATGCTATAAACAAAAAAGCCTCCCTTTATGGGGGAGGTTTAGAGGGAATCCTCTTCTTTTCTTACTGTGCGGGAGCTTCTGCAGGGGTCTCTGCAGGAGCATCAGTGGCTGCGGGCTGCTCCATAGCGGGAACATTACCAGGGTTGGTGGCAGCTTGCTCTATGGCCTGCTGCATGATGACAGAGTCGTTGCTGCCTGCACCGGGCAGGAAAGCTACGCTAATAACGCTGAAGAAAATCATCGCACCTGCGAGGACCCAAGTTGCTTTCTCAATGAAGTTGGTTGTCTTGGGTGCGCCCAGAATCTGGTTGTTGTTGGAGTAGTCGGCAGCCAAACCGCCGCCCTTAGATTCCTGAATCAGTACGATGAGGCACATGAGAATGGAGGCCAGTACAATCAGGATAACGATAGATGTGTACATGTGTTATTTGTGTTTATTATTTATTATTAGTTTCTCTAGAAATCGAATTTGGTCTGCAAAGTAACGATTTTTTTTTGGATATTTCAATGAAAGTTGCCGGATAATTTTCACTGCGTTCTCATATTTGCCTTGTTTGATGTAAATTCCGGCCATAATTTCAGTTAAAATTTCATTATTTCCTTCATTTTGCGACTTTCTGCTGTCATTTGTTTTTTCTTCTTCTTGTTCGTTTTCGTTGTTGTCATCAAGGACGATTCTTCCATGCTCATTCTCCAGGAAGTCCTCTACGACTCCTCCGCCGTTCATTGGAAGGGCTTCTTGGCGCTGCTGTCCCATCTGGCTTTCGCGCTGCAGCAGATAACCGATATAGTCCTGGGCCGCATCGATGGGATGACCGGCAGGCATAGTCGGTGTTTGTGTCTCAAGGAAATTGTCGATAAGGCTTACGGTCCGTGAATCAGAAGTATTATCATCATCATCATTATAGCGCCTACGTTCTTCTGCATGCGTGTAGTGAGGTTCTTCGGTGAGGCGGAAAATGGCTTCCCTGCTTGGCACGAGGATAGCGGTACGGCGCAGTGTCTCGTCGTATGTAGGTGCATGTTTCTTATAAAGAGCTTGCAGGAGAAGAATGCGTGCAACGTGGAAATAAGGATGCTCTTGTGTGAGTGTCTGAAGTTGACTGATGGCATCATCATCAATAGTGTCAGGACGTCGGATGTAATCTATGATGTGTCGTTGCATAGTATCGGTCGTGATATGTCGTTGTTGTTTACCAGTTGGCAACAGTAGCGTTGAAAATTTGCTCGGTAATATCTTTTACCATTTGTGTGACGAGTTCTTCCTGGACTGCTGTAAGTTGCTGAGAAGCATCGTAATCTGACGTTGCGCTGAACTGTCGCTCAAAGTCTTCGGTGTGCTTTTTGTTGTTGACAAAACGGACGTTCACGGTCATCTTGAGCTGTACCTGATTGCTGTAGCCATCGCTTGAGATACCTTTGTTGAACTGGTCGAATGCAGTAATCTCGCCTGCGAGTTGCAGGTCACCGTTCTTCTTTACCTGTCGCAACTTTGTCTGATTGGTATAGATTTCTATGATTTTATTCTGGAAGATGCTTTGCATAGGCGCCCAGACATAGGCACTACGAATGGGGAAGTTATCTATCTGAATGGTTTTTGTTTCTGTATAGTCGATGCTGGCACCGTTGAAGCTATAACTGATGGAACATGCCGAGACGAGTAGCGCTATTATGGCAGTTAGGAACGGCAGAGTAGTATGGCGTCGTCTTCTATTCATCGATTCCATAGGCTTTTATCTTACGATAGAGGGTTCGTTCGCTTATGCCGAGTTCCTCAGCAGCGAGTTTGCGCTTGTAATGGTTGCGCTGAAGAGCAAGCAGGATGTTCCGTTTTTCCATGTCTCCGATGTTAAGAGTATCGTCATCAATAATCTCCTCTGCAGTTGGGATGTCCATGTCAAGTGGCTGGGCATGTTTGTTTCCGGAAAGCGTGTGGAAGGTGTGAGCTGATGATGAAGGAGTATTTTTTTGTGAAGATATGGGTACAGGCATTGTCGTGTTAGCAGGCGTCGCATGCCAGGAATCATTCCCTTGCATCTTTTCCTTGAGTTCCTGAACTTCGGAGCGCAGCTCGAAGACTGCATGTGCTAGAATTTTGATTTCCTGCTCGTAGTCATGCTGCGTGTCGTTGGAACTTCCTCCAATAGTAGCAATACCTGTATCAGCATCGGAGTTCGGTGTAATGCCGTGTTTGGCTAGCAGTTCTGGCGTAATGCTCCGGCTCTCGGAAAGGATGCTGAGCTGCTCCGTGATATTGCGCAGTTGGCGTATGTTGCCTGGCCATTTATAGGAGTTGATTACGGCTTCTGCTTCGGGTGTGAGACGGATAGGTTCAGGGATGTTGTAGCGTTCGGCTGTCTCGAGTGCAAATTTCTTGAAGAGAAGCACTGCATCCCCCTGACGTTTGCGCAGAGGCGGTATCTGGATGTTGATAGTGGAAAGACGGTAGTAGAGGTCTTCACGGAAACGTCCTTGCTTGATGGCGTTGGGGATATCAACATTGGTTGCAGCAACGATGCGGACATCTGTTTTGCGCGGGATGCTGCTACCTACTCTAAGGTATTCGCCTGTCTCTAGGACTCGCAGTAATCGGGCTTGCGTGCTCAGCGGCAGTTCGCCCACTTCATCAAGGAAGAGCGTCCCACCGTTGGCTGTGCCGAAAAAACCCTCATGCTCACCGATGGCACTGGTGAAAGCTCCCTTTTCGTGTCCGAAGAGTTCGCTGTCGATGGTTCCCTCAGGAATAGCTCCGCAGTTGATGGCAATATAGGTCTTGCCGCGACGTTTACTATGATCATGTATAATACGCGGTATTACTTCCTTACCCACACCGCTTTCTCCTTGTATGAGCACAGAGAGGTCGGTGGGAGCTACTAGAACGGCTGTGGCAAGAGCTTCGCGAAGTGCTTCGTTGCGCCCCACAATGCCATAACGGTTCATCAGTGTCTGCATATCGGAATTGGTGCTCATAATGCCTTTTCGGTGTTGTCGTTGTTGATGTTAGTCTGAACCTCTTCGTTCTGTTTACGGTCTTCTCGCTTGTCGCGGAAGAGTTTGGGCAGGGTGTTCAGTCGTGCTTTATCGTAGAAAGTGCGGTTATGGACGATGTCAACAGCCGTATAGATTGGGTGAGTCAGTTCGGAGATGTCTGCTAGTCCGTCCCCTGCATCCTCTATGTGAACAGGACGATAGACTGATGTGACGACCAACTTCCAGCCTGCATAGTAGCGGACGGGAGCTTCCAGCGAGAGCGCAGTGATGATTTGCTGCATCATGGTTTCACCGTTAGCGACGATGATTCCGTCGAAGTGGCAGATCATATCCTTTGCCAAAATCTGTTCCTGGGTATAGGGGCCGTACGTATTGATTCCCTGTTCATTTGTGACTTGAGTGGTAAGCTCCGGGTTTTGTATGTTGCCCTCAAGGACAATGGCAATGCGAGGAGAACGAATATCAAAGTCCCGCTCCAGAATGTCACGTAGCCGAATAATGTCTTCGGCAGTCGGCTCCTTCGTGAGCAACATGAAGTGCGTATTCTCTGTTACAATAATCTCAATGGTATTGGGCGGACATTTCGCGGGCTCAACGGTGTGGGCAATAACCAGAGCATCCACATTCCCTTCATCTAGGTCATGAAAGGCTTTTCCCTCTTGTTTTGCATTTTCATAAAAAATCGGAGTGCAGAACTCAAGCATTGCAGGGTCTTCACAGATGCGGTGCAAGAGGTCATCGCTTGTAGCATCACTGCCTGTCGGTATAATGGCTATCTTGAGGTTTTCCATGTTCTCTAATCCTTAATCCCTAATCTTAAATTTTTACACTTTGGGAGTCTTCCTCCAGCCCAATATCGATGAGTGTATATTGCTCTTCTGGGAGTTGCAAGGTGTAGAGCGAGCCTTCGAGCCGGCGTATCAGACCGCGCTTCATCTTCTCTGGGGCATAGACAAAGCCCTCGACCACAACCACCCGGTTTGTCTCTGTGTCTATGCGGAAATGGCTGACGAAGGGGCCACCCATGCAGTCATTCTCCATATACCAGAGGCCGCGAAGCTCCATCGCATAGCGTTTGTGCACCACGATGGGCTTTATCATTGTGCAGAGTGAATCGGTCTTCATATACATTCCGGGCTTTTCGCCGGGCAGGTTCACCTTCATGACAGAGTCGCGCTTGGCAATCATGTACTCCTTGTTGAACGTATCAGGTCCCTCGTAAGGATAACTGTACATGCAAATGTTCTCCAAACCGCTGGCTGTATTGTTGCTCGTCCATAGGAAGTGATCGCCCTTTTTGTAGCTGGTGAGTTCTTTTGGTACATAGAAGCGGCAGGCAAAGATTTGCCAAGCCAGGTCGTATGTGACCTTCGAGTACTTGTTTTCCAATTCCTTGATGAGACGGTTCATCTCGGTGCGCGTCAGGAAGTCGACAACTTCCTGTTTGTGGTCGATGCAGAACTGGCGTAAATCTTCTTGACTAGGGCTGTTGATGGTCAGAACAATCTGATCCATCGCATATTTGTTGCGCATGAATCGCATACCTGTGCGGGAGTATTGTGACTTGTCGATGTTGACTTGTATGATGTTGCGGAAGATGCTGAAGTTTGCATTGAGATCTTTCGGCTCAATTTGCGTTATATGGAACGAGCGTTCGCTTTGTGGCAGACAGGGTACGTCGGTGTCGAGAATGTCGAAAAGTGCACGTCCGGCCGGAGCATTCCAAGTTTTGTTGTCGAGTACGACAAGCACTTCATAAGGACGACCGCTGGCTAACGGGAAGATTTGCTCTTTCTTGCAACCGTTCAAGAGAAGCAAGCAGCATAGTGCTGTGGTGGAAAAGATGTAGTGTCTCATATAATGTCTCATATAAATATATATTCAATGCTCATTGCTCATTTTTTTTCGCGTGCAGCAATCCGCAAGCAGCATAGATATCTTGTCCGCGGCTGGCTCGGATGGTGGTTGTCACACCATGATGCGTCAGGTAGTCGCGCAGCCACACCATCCGTTCCTCCGAGGCACCTTGATAGGGCGTATCTGGAATCTGGTGGAAGCGTATCAGATTGACGCGGCATTCTATAGGCGAGAGCAGACGGACCAGTTCACGTGCGTGGCGCTCCGAGTCGTTAAGACCGCCAAAAACGATGTATTCAAAACTGAGCCTCCGCTGATGGCTCCAATCCTGCTTTCGAAGTAGAGCCAGCAGGTCGCTGATGCTGTATGCCTTCTCTGCGGGCATCATTGCCAGACGTTCCTCAGGGAAAGGGTTATGCAGGCTGATGGCCAGATGGCAGTCGCTTTCTTTAAGGAAGCGTTCTAAGCCTTTTCGTATGCCGACCGTCGAGACAGTGATACGCTTGGGGCTCCAAGCCCATCCCTCAGGAGCTGTGAGCAACAGAGTGGCCCGCAGTACAGCGTCTAGGTTGTCCAAGGGTTCACCTTGTCCCATGAAGACGATGTTTGTGAGCAATTCACTGCCGGGTACGGAATAGATTTGGTTCAGAATGTCAGTTACGGAGAGGTTCCCACCGAAACCCTGCCTGCCTGTCATACAGAATCGGCATCCCATACGGCATCCTGCCTGCGAACTGACACAGAGAGTGACTCGGTCTCTGTCGGGGATGAAGACACATTCCACATTCTGCCCGCTCTCCGTTGGGAAGAGGTATTTTGCTGTTCCGTCGCTGCTTTGTTGCACGTCGCAGGGCGGCACACAACCGATGGTGTAGCGCTCGGCTAAAGCGGTACGGCCACTCCGTGAGAGATTTGTCATCTCTTCGATGTTCTTCACATGCTTACTGTATATCCACTGAGCCATCTGTTTTGCTGCATAGGCTGGCAGTCCCACCTCTGCGGCGACAACCTTCAATTCGTCAAGTGTCATGCCAAGCAGCCTTTTCCTCTCCATTTCGTACCTTTTTACAATGCAAAGATACATTATATTCTATTAAAAAGGACTATCAAGAGAAAAAAAGTTACCAATTTTCACTTCTTTTACAAGAAAATGGTATTTGTTTAGGAAACTTTTACTATCTTTGTGCCTGAAATCATACTCTAAAACTAATAACAATGAACATCAAACATTTTTCAATTGCCCTCCTTTCGGCAGCCCTTTTTAGTGTTACTTCATTAGCACAGAGTCTCAGCCCCAGCACTAAAACGCATTGGGACAAGGGCACTCTCGTTATTGATTCGCCTGTTCGTCCTGCCGGACAGCAGCATGTATTAGGTTTGACAGCGCCTAAGATGACTACGGTTCGCGTAGCTTTTGTCGGTCTTGGTATGCGCGGCCCTGGTGCTGTGGAGCGCTTCACCCATATCCCCGGCGTACAGATAGTAGCCCTATGTGACTATGAGGAGGCTCGTGCAGAGGCTTGCCAGAAATACCTGCGCAAGGCCGGTCTCCCACCAGCAGAAATCTATAGTGGCGAGAAAGGCTATGAAGAGGTATGCAAACGTCCTGACGTTGACCTAGTCTATGTAGCCACCGACTGGGACCATCATTTCCCTGTTGCCAAGTGTGCCCTCCAGAATGGAAAACACACAGCTATCGAGGTGCCCAGTGCCATGAATCTGGAACAATGCTGGGAGCTTATCAACCTCAGTGAAAAGACGCGTCTCCATTGTATGATTCTGGAAAACTGCTGCTACGACTGGTATGAACTTAATGCCCTCAATATGGCTCAGAATGGTGTGTTCGGTGAAGTGCTTCGTGGTGAGGGTGCCTACATCCATAACCTCGACGACTTCTGGGACTACTACTGGAAGAATCCAGATGACCCCGACCAGGCAAAGCTCGGATGGCGCATGAAATACAACCGCGACAATCGTGGTGACGTCTATGCCACCCATGGTCTTGGCCCTGTTGCACTCGCTATGAACATCCATCGCGGCGACCGCTTCACAACCCTTGTGGCAATGGACACCAAGAGTGCACATGGACGTGAATGGGTGCAGAAGAAGACTGGCAAGGACTGCCCTGAATTCCGCAATGGTGACCAGACTACAACCCTCATGCGAACCGCTGAGGGCAAGGTTGTCGAGATTCAGCACAACGTCATGAATCCGCAACCCTATAACCGTCTGTTCAAGCTCACTGGTACAAAGGGTTATGCCACCAAGTATCCTGAACAGCATTTCGCCCTCGATAAGAGCCAGCTTGCTGCCAGCGGTGTGGCACCCAAAGTTGATGACCTCAGCAGTCACGGCTTCCTGCCCAAAGCCGAGCAGGACGCTCTCGTAGCCAAATACACGCATCCCATCATCAAGAAGTATGGTGAGATGGCACAGAAGGTTGGCGGTCATGGAGGTATGGACTTCTTCATGGATGCCCGCCTCGTCTATTGCCTCCAGAATGGATTGCCTCTTGATATGGATGTCTATGATCTGGCAGAGTGGTGCAGTCTGGCAGAACTCGGTGCACTCAGCATGGACAATAACAGCTGTGCCGTAGCCTTTCCTGATTTCACTCGCGGCAATTGGAATGTACAGAAAGGTTTCCAGTTCGCATGGGCGACTCCCGAGGATGAAGCTGCTGCCGAGGCTGCCGCGAAGGCAAGCACTGAAGCTCAGAAAGCGCTTGCTATAAAGAAGAAACTGTGGGAGAAATACGACAAGAAAAAGGCAAAAGCCAAGAAATGACCAAACAAGAGCTGCGCCGCTATATTCGGGTGCAGAAGAAACAGTACACTTCTGCTCAGTTGGCAGCGATGTCTGAAGATATATGTGGCAAGGTGCTCCGTTCTGCCTGGTGGCAGGAGGCGGGCACCCTGCTTTTGTATTACCCCCTTGCAGACGAGGTGGATGTGCGGTCTCTGGTTCAGAATGCTTACAATAATGGCAAGCGCGTCTTGCTGCCAGTTTGCAGGGGAGAAAACTTGGAATTGCACCTTTATGAAGGCGAGGATTCTCTTTCGCCTGGAGCCTTCGGCATCATGGAACCAACAGGACCGCTCTTTGCAGTAGAGGATTATTCTGAGATTCAACTAGCCCTTATTCCAGGTATGGCATTTGATAGAGTAGGGCACCGTTTGGGCCGAGGGAAAGGCTATTACGACCGTCTTTTACCACGACTTGCTACAACCCGGTTGCAAGGCGTCTGCTTTCCCTTCCAACTCTTGGATGAAGTTCCCTCCGAACCTCACGACATCTCTGTCCAAGAAGTCATAGCATAAGGGTATTATGCTCATTTAACAGATTTCTCTAGGCATTCTTCAAATAATTCCAAAAGAATTTCTATATTTGTAGACGAAATACTTGAAACAACTTATAAAATCATGAGACACTATTTCTTTATCACTCTGTTAGCCATCTCGGCAATTGCTAACGCGCAGTCGTTGGAAACTAGTAATGAATTTCCAACAGGATATTTGGAGACGTCATATTACGACGAGTCTAACACCATCAAGTCTATCGACGGAGTTTTGTATATGCTCTACGCGGACATTCCTATTGTTCTGGTAAAATACCCGCCTATGAACCCACGTGAAGAATATGAAATTCCATCTACCGTTCGTCGCATAAATAACAATGCTTTTCAGGGTACAAAATATTTGAAAACTCTGAAAATGCATAACACTGTGACGTACAACCGTTTTGTCAAACTTGTTATAGGCGAGAATGCTTTCAATGATAGCTCTATAGAAAACTTCGTTGTAATAGAGAACGACGAATTATCAGATGCTTTCCACGACGTACGTCATGCAGATTCCCACAAGGAGATGGGAAGATATGACCTTTCTGGGCGTAAAGTGGAGGATGGCTTCAAAGGTGTGCAGATTGTAACTTATAGCGACAATACAGCACAGAAAATTATGAAATAGTAAATCAACAATACAACAAACGAAAATAAGTTGAAAAATAACCATAGAGCAGATGTTGTCGAAGGGCAGTGAGGCGAGTCGGGTAGCCTGATTGGATATAAGACTATAGACTATAGTGATGAGGTGTGGTGAGACTATTAGAATTATTTGCTTGTTGATTGCTTTGTGCCCAGTGATGATGGCACAGAAGCCGCAGCGGTTTCACGAGGCATTGCCTGCTGGTAATTATAGCGGAATATCAGCCTTGGGTAATGACCGTTATGCTGTGGTGAGCGATAAGTCAGAAGAAGACGGGTTCTACGTCCTGCACATCGATATTGACAGCGTCAGAGGTCGTATCACGGCGTTGGAAAATGAGGGATTCCGTTCCTGCGGCCTGCCCAACAGGGACATCGAGGGCATCTGCTACCGTCCCTCCACGAATACTGTTTTTATCTCTGGGGAACAGGACAATGAGGTGTATGAATATGCCCTTGACGGTCAACGGACAGGGCGAAGGCTGGATATGCCTGCGATATTCAAGGCGGCCAATCCAAACTACGGATTGGAATCTCTCACCTACGACGCGAAGCGACACCTGTTCTATACGACCAGCGAACGACCTTTGAAGGGTGACTCCCTGCTCCGCATCCAGTCGTTCGATGATGACCTGTCCCCTCAGCGTTTCTACTATTATCGTCCCGATGCCTCCTTCAGCCGAAAGTATTTTCAAGGCGTGTCCGGGCTTTGTGCCCTCGACGACGGGCGTCTGCTAGTGCTCGAGCGACAGATTCGTGTGCCTCGGCTCAAGCTTGGCGCTTCCACAATCATCCGCATCTACGAGGTTACACCATCGGACGAGTCATTGCTGGAGAAGAGGCTCCTCGTGGAGTTTCGTACCCGCCTGACCCTAACAGGTCGCAAGTTTGCCAATTACGAGGGACTTTGTCAGCCCCAGTCCAACCTCCTTCTGCTGGTTGCAGATTCCCAAAATCGGTACAAAGGCATCCTGCGTGATTGGTTCTTGTTGATTTTAAAACGTGAAAATGATAAAACATGAAAAAAATCCCTAATCTCTAATCCCTAATCCCTAATCTTTTTATATCTTTGCAGAAGAATTAACACATAAAAGTTATTATTATGGATATCCAATTGATTAAAGAATGTGAAGCCAAGGCTCAGACCTGGCTCGACTCTCCCTACTACGATGCAGAGACTAAGGCTGAAATCACTGCCATGATGCAGAACGAAGACAAGACAGCCTTGATAGATGCCTTCTATCAGAACCTGGAGTTCGGTACAGGCGGCCTTCGTGGTATCATGGGTGCCGGTACAAACCGCATGAACAAATACATTGTCGGCATGGCCACTCAGGGCTTTGCCAACTACATCAACAAGGCCTTCCCAGGTCAAAAGGGACTCAGTGTTGTCGTTGGTCACGACTGCCGTAACAATGGTCGTCTCTTTGCTGAGACTGTTGCCAACATCTTCAGTGCCAATGGTATCAAGGTCTATCTCTTCGAGAGCCTGCGTCCTACGCCCGAGGTGAGCTTCGCCATTCGCCAGCTTGGTGCTAAGGCCGGTGTCAATGTCACGGCAAGCCACAATCCCAAGGAATACAATGGCTACAAAGCTTACTGGGAGGACGGCGCACAGGTGCTCACTCCGCACGATACCGGTATCATCGACGAGGTAAACAAGGTGAGAATTGAGGATGTGAAGTTTGAAGGCAATCCCGACCTCATTGAGATTATCGGTGGCGAGATGGATTTCGACTACATGACTGCCGTCAAGGAGGCTATGGTGGATCAGGATGTCATCCTGCGTCAGAAGGACCTCAACATCGTCTATAGCGCCATGCATGGCACCGGTCGTGTCATTGTACCTCTCTGCCTGCGCAGCTGGGGTTTCCAGAACATCCATGTCGTACCCGAGCAGATGGTTGTTGACGGTAACTTCCCCACAGTCGTCAGTCCCAATCCTGAGAACGCGGAGGCTATGACCTTGGGCATGAAGCTCGGCACAAAGCTCAATGCCGATTTGGTTGTTGCTACTGACCCCGATGCCGACCGTCTGGCTATCGTTTGTCGTGACAACAAGGGCGAGTGGACTATCATCAACGGCAACCAGACCTGCATGATGTTCTGCTATTACATTATTAAGAATAAGATTGCCTTGGGTCAGCTGAAGCCTACCGACTTCCTTGTCAAGACGATTGTTACAACCGAAGTCATAACCCGTATGGCAGAAAAGAACAACATTGAACTGCGAGACTGCTATACCGGTTTCAAGTGGATTGCCCGCGAGATTGCCATCAGTGAGGGCAAGAAGAAGTATATCGGTGGTGGTGAGGAGAGTTTTGGCTTCCTTCCCTTCGACAAGGTTCGCG
>JAGCNQ010000006.1 GCA_017645845.1 Bacteroidaceae bacterium | reverse complement strand
TCCGAAAGAAGAAAGGTTGTAGTCCCTCGGAATTCAGGGAGAATTACCATAAAACACGTGTTATAGAGTAAAAAATGCACGTTTTTAGAAAAAAGTGCTGAAAACATTTGGTCAGTTCGAAAAAAGTACGTACCTTTGCACCCGCAAAACAGAAAAGGGAAACCTCACTGAGAAGCAAATGGGGTTCCGTAGCTCAACTGAATAGAGCATCTGACTACGGATCAGAAGGTTGTGGGTTTGAATCCCGCCGGAATCACAAAGGAAGAGAGAAAGTCTGAGGACTTTCTCTTTTTTAATAAGGAAAGGAAGATGAGTTTCAGGAGAATAACGATATTTATAACCCTTATGGCAACACTGACTGTTGGCGCCCAACGCAAACAGATAGGTGAAGCACGTACCTACCTGAAGAGTGGCAAGAATTTTGATAAGGCCGAGAAACTCATGACCGACTTGCTGAAGGACTCCGCCAATCGTGAGAACAAGCGTATTTATGAGATCTGGTTACAGAGCGTGCAGAAGCAATACGATCAGGCCAATGAGAAGTTCTATATGAAGAAGCAGCAGGATACGGCGCAGTTCTTCTCGATTGTTCGTCGGTTGTTTTCTATTTCTTTCCGCCTTGATTCCCTTGATGCCCGTCCCGACAAGAAAGGCAAGGTAAGTCACGATTTGCGTAAGGATGTGGCCCGCGATATGATGGGCTATCGTAATAACCTTTTCAATGGAGGCGCTTTCTATGTGAGAAAAGGCGATTTCAAGAAGGCTTTCGACTATTTTGAAACCTATATCGACTGTCGTCGCCAGCCTTTGTTCACAGGTTACGACTTTTCGCAGGAACCCCGTATGGCGGAGGCTGCCTATTGGGCTACCTATAGCAGTTTTCGGATGGAGGAGCCTATTCTGGCACTCCGTTATCGTGATCTCGCTCTTGCGGATACGGCCAAGCGCAGTTGGACGCTGCAGTATATCGCCGAATCCTGGAAGGCACTGAAGGATGACTCGATGTATGTTGCTACATTGTGGCAAGGATTCAACGATTATCCGATGTCAACCTATTTCTTCCCTCGTCTGATGGACAGTTATCAGAATGAGCCCGTGAAGGCACTGGAGGTGGCCGACCAGGCATTAGAGGCAGACTCTACCAGCAGGCTCTTTCTCTTTGCGAAATCGGTGGTGTTGCTCAGACTTGAGAAGTTTGCAGAGAGTCTCGACTATTCTGACCGTGTAATCAAACGCTATCCCGATATGGCCGAAGCCTATTATAATGCAGGAACGGCGTATGTGAACATAGCGCTGAGAATGGATCCTGTGCGCCACAAGAAGCAAATCAAGAAAATGTTTCAGAATGCGATGCCTTATATGGAGAAATATCGCGTTCTGTCACCTGATAGTAAACAGAAATGGGCCCCCGCACTCTATCGCATTTATTTCAATCTGAACTTGGGAAAACAGTTCGATGAAATAGATAAGATTCTGAAGAATTTATAGTTTACAGTTTATAGATGATATGTTTAGGCTAAGAAATGTAGCCGTTCTTGTTAATTATTTATAAAAGTAATCATCTGTAAACCGTAAACTGTAAACCGTTAACAAAAAAACACTAACTTTGTAGTTCGTAAATTATAGTATAATCTAAAACTAAAGAGGTCTTCGTGTGGCCTCATGGCCATATGAAGAACTTGTTGTACTGCTGGTGTGCATGAATCTATGGGGATTAGCCTTGGTTTTAACCTTGGCAGCGCATCGTCAGGAAAGGAACAAATCAGCGGAACCGGTGACGAATAATCCGTCCGCGATAGTAATAAGAGGCTGATGAGACAGCCGAATCGGTCTTTGAAACACTGATACAGTCACGTATTGGCATAATGGTGGCCGTCCGCAAAGAATCATGCCTTGACGGACAACGGAGCGAATGGTTATACGGATGCCGTGCGGACGTGTGCAGACAATGGCGGTGCCCTTGCCGGTCTGATGGTCTCGACGACTATCATCCTGGATTTGCAGTGCGGGCAGATACCTATTTCCCATCCCTGCTCCTGACACACTTCTTCGTGGGTTTTCTTCCTGCGCTCCTTGGGCAGCGGCGTTCCTCCGAGCTGCTCCTGCACCTTGCGGAGCTTGTCTCGGCATGACGGGGAGAGCAGACCGTAGTGGCGGATGCGGACGAATGCCGGAGGGAGGACATGAAGCGAGAATAGGTGGAGGAAGTCCACGGCACTCATGGGCATCGTCTTGTGACGCCCCTCATACCTGTAGTCCTTGTAGTCGTAGGCGACTTTGCCCTCGTTGGCATCATAATCGAGGATCCGCGAGTTGCTGATGGCCACGCGGTAGGCATATCTTCCGATGTACTCCAGCACCTGATTCACTCCCTTGGCTGGAGGCCTACTGTAGATCACCCACGGCTTTTCGAAGCACTGTTTGCGGACATCCTGCGGTATGACCTCGCTGAGTTCCTTCAGACGGGAGGTCAGCATGGCCGTGAACTTGGCGCGGAACATCACGCCCAGTGCCTGCACGGGGAAGAGGAAGTCGCAACCGGCTCCCTTGCATCCCTTCAAGTGGTGCCAGAGGCCGTCCTTGTCCACACCTCCCCCCGTCACTATGCAGTGTATGTGGGGATGGTAGTACAGGTTGCTGCCCCACGTGTGCAGGATGGCGGTCATGCCTCCCTGTAGTCCCCGGCGCTCATAGAACGTGCGCAGGGTATTCCATGCGGCGCGGAACATCGCGTCGTAGAACATCGCCTGATGGGACATGGCTATCGGATGGAGGCTGTGGGGCACGGTGAACACCGTGTGGAAGTACTTCACGCCTGGCATCACCTCGTCCTTGCGCATCTCCACCCACACGGCGCGCTCCTTGTTCTGGCACTTGGGGCAGTGGCGGTCACGACAGCTATTGTAGCTGACATGAACCTCTCCGCACTCAGGGCACACCTCTACATGGCCTCCCAGGTA
>JAGCNQ010000057.1 GCA_017645845.1 Bacteroidaceae bacterium | reverse complement strand
TCGTCTGCCGAAACAGAAGAGAATAAGAAAATAAATAAAGTGGAAAACAAGAATAACCTTTTCATTGGTAGTTTTAGTGTTTGGAGTTAATAATTTGGTGCAAAGATATGAAAAAATGAAGAATGAAGAATGAATAATGAAGAATAATTATGATTTTTGAACTTTTTTTTATACTTTTGCAGCCAAAATGGGGAATTGGAGTAGAGATTAGAGAATAGTAAAGATTATTATACATATTATATTTCTATTAATAAATGGCAAAAGAATTGGATTTCCTCACAAAGCGTAGTGAGGACTATAGCAAGTGGTACAATGAACTGGTGGTGAAGGCCGACCTTGCAGAGCAGAGTGATGTACGCGGCTGTATGGTTATCAAGCCTTACGGCTACGCAATCTGGGAGAAGATGCAGCGCACCCTTGATGATATGTTCAAAGAAACGGGTGTTCAGAATGCTTACTTTCCCTTGCTTATTCCCAAGAGTTTTCTCTCCAGGGAGGCAGAGCATGTTGAAGGTTTTGCAAAGGAATGTGCGGTCGTTACTCACTATCGCCTCAAGACTAACGAGACGCATGATGGCGTAGTAGTTGATCCTGCTGCCCGCCTTGAGGAGGAACTCATCATCCGTCCCACTTCTGAAACCATCATCTGGAATACTTTTAAGAACTGGATACATTCTTATCGTGACCTGCCTCTGTTGGTCAACCAATGGTGCAACGTGATGCGCTGGGAGATGCGTACCCGTCTGTTCCTGCGTACCAGCGAGTTCCTTTGGCAGGAGGGTCATACAGCTCATGCCACACGCGAAGAGGCAGAGCAGCGTGCCCAGAAAATGCTCAAGGTTTATGCCAAGTTTGCCGAAGAGTATATGGCAGTTCCCGTAGTCCAGGGCGTCAAGAGCGAGACTGAGCGTTTTGCAGGTGCCCTTGACACTTATACCATCGAAGCAATGATGCAGGACGGAAAGGCGCTGCAGAGCGGTACCAGCCACTTCCTGGGACAGAATTTCGGAAAGGCCTTCGATGTGCAGTTCCTCAACAAGGAGAACAAGCCCGAATATGCTTGGGCAACCTCTTGGGGCGTCAGCACCCGACTCATGGGCGCCCTCATCATGACACACAGCGACGACAACGGTCTCGTACTGCCTCCCGCATTGGCTCCTATCCAGGTGGTCATCATCCCCATTGGCGGTAAGCCCGAACAGGTAGCAGCGGTTGATGCTGCTGTGGCTCCAATCATTGAGGAACTCAAACAAAAGGGCATCAGCGTGAAGTACGACAATGCCGACAACAAGCGTCCCGGCTTCAAGTTTGCCGACTATGAACTGAAGGGCGTTCCTGTCCGCCTCGTGCTTGGCGCTCGTGACTTGGAGAACGGCACCGTTGAGGTGATGCGCCGTGACACGCTCGAGAAGGAGACACGTCCTCTGGAAGGTATTGCCGAGTTCGTCAAGAATCTCCTTGACGAAATACAGCAGAACATCTTCATGAAGGCAAAGACCTATCGCGATGCCCATATCTACGAGTGCGACAACTACGAGGAATTCAAGGAGCGTATTAAGGACGGTGGCTTCTTCCTCTGCCATTGGGA
Organism: Bacteroidaceae bacterium; assembly: GCA_017645845.1. GTDB lineage: Bacteria > Bacteroidota > Bacteroidia > Bacteroidales > Bacteroidaceae > Physcousia. Next base: position 11,647 of record JAGCNQ010000057.1, on the reverse strand, counting down.
CGGAACAGCCGAGACAGAGGCAAAGATTAAGGAAGAGACACAGGCCACCATTCGCTGTGTGCCTTTCGGAGTGGAGCAGACGCCTGGTGTGGATATGGTAACAGGAAAACCCAGTAAGGCACGTGTCCTCATCGCAAGAAGTTACTAGACCTCGCGGGCTTTGGTTCCTGACACTCTTTGCTGCAGAGGAGATTCCTGCGGCAATGGTTACTTATGTAGCACTGTTGATGCTGCTCCAGTTGGGATTGGCACCAGCAGAAGCTACTTTTTGTTCTGCACTGCTATTTGTACCTTGGGTGCTGAAGTCTTTCATGCGTCCGTGGGTCAGTCGGGTAGGGCATTTCCGGCTTGTGTTGCATTTCATCGAGGCTTTGCTCTTCATCAGCCTTTTGCTTTTAGCTTTTTCCTTTAGGCCATCATCATCTCTTTTTCCTGACGGTAGCAGTTTCCTCACTTCTCACTCTTCACTCTTCACTTTTCTTGCTTTGCTATTGGTCAGTCTGCTTTGTGCGTGGCACGAACTGGCGGCACGAATGTACTACGAACGTATGTTGCGTCCTGCTTATCAACGCCTGCTCACGGTTCCAAAACTAGTTTGTTCGCAGATTGCTATCATCTTCACGTACGGTGCCCTCATCTTCCTTGTGGGTACTCTAGAGGTCTATTTCCGGCAGATACGCTATTCTTGGTCGGTCGGTTGCTATGTGACAGCCGGTATCCTCCTGTTCTTCGCCTTTATCCATCTGTGTACTCTCTCTGATTCCAATGGACAACAGACCTTCCGCGACTACAATCGCGCCATGATGCTAAAGCATTCAAGAATAGACAATGGACAACATATAGTGGACAATAAAGCATTGTCTGTTGGCCGTTCTTGCCATCTCGTTGGTGCTCAGGCGCAGATGTTGTCCGCCCTTCTTATCTTCCTTCTTCTTTTGCCGCAGGCTCTTATGTTCCACGCGCGCGTACTATATTTATATGATACGCAGGCGCATGGGGGATTGCAGTGCACCATCCAGGAGATAGGCTTTGCTCAAGGAACTGTGGGTGTTATTGCCTTCAGCGTTGGCATAGCTTTGGGGCGGACGCTCATCATCCGTCATACTTTGCATCGCCTCTTCTGGCCGATGGCTCTGAGCCTTGTTCTCTCACCATTTGTCTATCTGGGCATGACCTTATGGCCGCCTCAGTCTCTGCCAGCATTGTGTTGCTGCACTATGACGGCACAATTCCTGTTTGGGTTGGGGCTTAGTGTCTGCCGTCTTCCCATCAGTACCATATCCGGCCCTCGTTACCGCAACACCATCAATATGTTGCAGATACCCCTTGTCTCTGCAGCAATGATAGTGCCGATGGCTCTCAGTGGCTGGATGGTCGAGCAGTTGGGCTACAACACATACTTCCTTGTCAATGCCCTTTCCGCTCCCGTCTGTCTGCTGGGAATCTTTTTGCTCCGGCGACATATTCGTGATTAGTGTCACTGATTGTCACTGACTTCCGTTATACGTATTATATGCTTCGTTGATACGTAAGATTGCTTCCATTGATACGTATGGTTTGCCTCAATCATACGTATGATTTACTTCAATGATACGTATGATTCACCTCAATGATACGTATGATTCACCTCAATGATATGTATGATTGGCCCTACTGATACATGTGATTGATACTAGGGTATTAGTAAACAGATAAGAAACAGGCGGCTCCTTCTTTCGAGGGAACCGCCTGTGGTTTGTCTCAGACCGGACGGACCGGTATCAGTTTCTTCGGGACGCTGAGTAGTTGATGCGCAGCGCCCAGGATTTACGCAATACTTCCTTGATGTCGGTGATGTAACCCATCTGGGTCTGCTGGTCGGCCTTGATGCTGATAATCTGCTCAGCCTGATTCATCATGCCCTGACGCTCAGCGGCGATGAAGTCCATGACTTCTCGAGCCTCTGCATAGCGGTCGTTGAGCTGAATGCGGGTACTGTTACCCATTTGGGCGCGCAGATTGTCGGTGGGAGGACCAACATAGATGAACGATACTACCGACTTCTTCATCAGTTTCTCGAGTTCAGTACCTTGGGGAACGGTGAACTTGACCTTGAGGGTTACTTCACGCATCGTGGTAACCATCATGAAGAAGAACAGGATGGTAAAGATAAGGTCGGGCAGAGATGAAGTGTTCATCTCAGGCATACCACGTTTTTCTTTCTTTTTGAATGCCATTATTGGTCTCCTCCATACTTTTTAGGTTCAGCCTCGGAGATGTTCTGGGGATAGTACTGTCTTATTGCCGCTTTCTCCTCGTCCTTGAGGTACTGGAATTCACGGCCGAACTTCTCCTTGGACAATTCGTTTCTCAACTCGTTATAGGCTGCCACCAGTTCGTTCTGCACCTGGAAATAGATGTTGTAGGGCGTACCGCGGTCAGTCTGAACGCTGACGACATGCTTGTCCGTCACGAAGCACTGACCCAGCAGGTCAATATTCTTCACATGCTTCTCGGGCAGGCGACTCAGGTTTTGCTCGTTCTTGACAAATTCCTTGACGCGGGGACGAAGCTCCCTAATATCTCCATAGCCGAAATTCATCTCGTCCTGAATCCACAGCTGACCAGCAGCGTTGAGACGGACATAGAGAATATTACGGGCCTTGATGTCCATGGTGGCATCTTCCTGATCTGGATCTGGTGGCTTGGGCAGGTGACGAGTCAGACCCATATCCGTATCCATAGACGTGGTGACCAGGAAGAAGATGAGCAACATGAAAGAGATATCGGCGGTTGAAGTGGTGTTCAAGCCCGGCATCTTCTTTTTTGTCTTTGCCATATCTTTCTCGTTTTTAGGTCGGTTACTTACTTGCGTTCTTAGTCAGAATGCCTGTCATGCTGACGGCAACAGCAATAGCTGCAGCCACAAGCAGGATGCCCATGCTAACCATGAACACATTGACTACGGTTACCCAGCCTGCGCTGGTAACAGTTCCGTCGCTGGCGGTAAATTCCTTCTCGCCCATTCCGCATATCCATCCAAGGATGAGGGATACGATGGTGAGACCTGCTGTGAACAGGGTGATTTTCCCGCCGGGAACACCGGTGGTGGCAGCAGGGTCGTTGCCCTTGCTGTTCTGTGCGCCGCGAATTGCTGACCAGATGGTGAGCACTGCTGTTGCTGCGATGAGCGCGTACATGAGCCACATAATGACGTCGGTGAGCATAGGCTCGTTGTTGTCGCCAACAGGATTGTCATAGCCGATGGTCATGAATGCACCGAAGCATATCACAATCAGCACGACACAAGCGAGCAGCACACGACTTGATATTTTCTCGATCTTCATTGTTCTACTTTTAATAATTAAGAATTAAGAGTTAAGAATTAAGAATTAAATTCCTATTCTCTATTCCCTAATTTCTAATCTCGAATTACTTCTTGCACTTGTCGCTCTTGACGCACATTACGAGCAGTTCCTGAGCAGCCTCTTCCATGTTGCCGGTCAGTGACTCGATCTTGGCAAGGATGTAGTTGTAGAATACCTGAAGAACCAGAGCAACGATAATACCGAAAATGGTGGTGATAAGGGCAACCTTCATACCGCCTGCAACGACGGTCGGGCTGATATCACCTGCGCGCTGGATGTCATCGAAGGCCATCACCATACCGATCACAGTACCGAGGAAGCCGAGAGAGGGAGCCATTGCGATGAACAGGGTAATCCATGAGCAGTTCTCTTCGAGGTAAGAACCCTGTACTTCAGCTTCCATGTTGATGGTGCGCTCGATGGTGCCGATGTCGTTGCGGTCATTACTATCGAGGCATTCCATGGCCTTGCGGCTTACTTGTGCTACTGGACCGCGAGTGTTTTTGCACTTCTCGATGGCATCAGCAATCTTACCTGCTGCTACGAGGTCGGCGAGTTCCTTTGTGAACTTGCGTGTGTTAATCTGAGCGAGAGTCAGGTAAACAACGCGCTCGATGCAGAATGCGAGACCCAATACGAGGGCGATGGCTACGAGTGACATGAAGCCTGCGCCACCTTCGATGTACTTTGTCTTGAGGGTCTTGAATACGCCTTCGTTCTCTTCTTCTACGATAGGAGCAGCTTCGACAGTCTCTTCTTCCGCAGCAGCGGTGTCAACAGCGGCAGAGTCAACAGCAGCTTCTACCATTTCTTCAGCAGCAGCTTCGTCTTCCTGAGCCATTACAGATGATGTTGCAGCAAATGAGCAAGCAGCAACCATTGCAATAATTGCAAATAACTTTTTCATTGTGTTGTTTGTTTAGATGTTTATGATTAAGTTTGTTTCTTTTACTTTTAATGCGGAGAGAGCGAGATTCGAACTCGCGAACCAGTTTTGCCGGTCACACGCTTTCCAGGCGTGCCTCTTCAGCCACTCGAGCATCTCTCCCTTTTATGGGCGCGTTGCCTTATGTCGTGTCTTACTTCGCGCTTTTCGGTTACAAAAATATCTTTTTTTTCTCATACAGCCATAGATTTTGGCCAAAAAGTTTGGAATTATTCACGTTTTTTAGTGTTTTGAACGCTTTATTGTCGGTTTATACGCTGAAATATACGTTTTGCATTGCTGTTTGTGATGTCTTCTGCCTCCTGTTCGCTTACATTATATATGTGTGCAACTTTTCGCAGCACTTCGACCACATATGCGCTTTCGTTTCGCTTCCCGCGATAGGGGACAGGAGTCAGGTATGGGGAATCGGTCTCGAGTACGATACGTTCCAGGGGAACTGTGGTCAGTACTTCGGGCAGAGAGCTGTTCTTGTAGGTGACTACACCGCCAATGCCGAGTGCAAAGCCCGGGAATTGGAGCAGTTCCTGCGCTTCTTCTATTGTACCTCCAAAGCAATGAAAGACACCGGAGAGAGGTTCATCCTTGTATTCGCTTATGGCTGCTACAAGCTGGCGATGTGAGGAACGGGAATGTATCATGAGCGGAAGGTTATACTCAATGGCCCATTCAATCTGTGTGTGGAAAACCTCGTCTTGCTCTTTAATTTTGCTTTTGTCCCAATAATAGTCAAGTCCTACTTCTCCAATAGCAATATATGGATGGTTGGGCTCTTCCAGCATTGCTTTCATGTCGGCCAACACTTGCTTGTAGTCCTCCTCGATATCTTCCGGATGCAAGCCGAGCATAGGGAAGCAATAGCCTGGATAGCGTTGGCACATATCAAGTATTGGAGCAATACTGTCGGCATTGATATTGGGTAAAAGGATGTACTCAACACCCGCCTGGCGGGCACGCTGAATGACCTCTTCGCGGTCGGCGTTGAAGGGAGGCTCGTAGATATGGCTATGTGTGTCTATCATGCTTTCAACTCTGACGGCCCATCAGTTCAAGGGCGATGTCGCGAAGTATCTGCTTGCGTTCATCGGGCAAATTAACTTTGTTCAGGTATGCTTCGGCTTCGGAGTAATAGGCGTTCATACGTTCCTGTGCCATGCGGTCAACACCAACCTTGGTGTAGAGAGCAGTAACGGCCTTTATTTTCTCATCAGGGTCGCAGTCCTTGTTGCCAATCCATCGCTGCAGTTCAGCCCGGTCCTCGTCGGAGGCGTGAAGTAGGGCATTGATGAGCATGAAAGTCTTTTTGTCACAAAGGATGTCGCCGCCAATCTTTTTGCCAAAGACCTTCGGGTCGCCATAGACATCAAGGAAGTCGTCCTGAAGCTGGAACGCGAGTCCGAGACATTCGCCATAACGATAGAGCGATAGTGCTTCTTGTTCGGGAGCACCAGCCAGAGTAGCACCAATCTGCAGGGCGCAAGCCAGCAGGACAGAGGTCTTAAGACGTATCATTTCTATGTATTCTGCTTCAGTGACATCGTTTCGGGTTTCGAAGTCAATGTCATATTGCTGCCCCTCGTCGATTTCTGTAGCAGTCTTGGTGAAGATGCGCATAATGGCGGGCATCTTTGCCTCGTCGCATTGCGTCATATAGTGGAAGGCGAGAACCAGCATGTTGTCGCCGCTGAGGATGGCAGTGTTGTCGTTCCACTTCCGATGCACACAAGTCTTACCCCGACGCACCTCTGCGCGGTCCATAAGGTCATCGTGCAAAAGGGTGAAGTTATGGAAGGTCTCGATTCCAATGGCGGGCATGAGACAGGGCTTGACATCGTCGTGATAAAGATTGTAAGCCATGAGCATAAGCACTGGCCGAATGCGTTTGCCACCAAGAGAGAGAACGTAGCGTATGGGGGCATAGAGTCCTTGAGGCTCTCGTTCGAGAGGCAGGTTGACGATGGTGTCGTCCACCATCTGTAAGAGTTGTTTACTGCTATACATTATTATATATATATTAGGGGGAGTTAAGTGGGGAGTTAAGTGGGGAGTTATAATAAGGGGTTAACAACGAAGGGAGGCTGCTCGCCAGAAAAGCGAACAGCCTCCCAGCTGTATGTGTGTTAGTAAAACCTTAGTTCAGGCGGAACATAACGGGCAGGGTGAAGCGCGAACGCACGGTCTTGTTACCCTGACGTGCGGGCTTCCACTTGGGCATCATCTTTACAACGCGCTCGGCCTCCTTGGTCAGGTTGGGATCTGGAGAACGCACGGTCTTGACATCGACGATGGAACCGTCACGATTGACCACAAAGTTTACGATGACGCGACCCTGTACACCTTGTTCCTGACAGATGCTGGGATACTTGATGTGCTCGCTCAGCCACTTGAAGCATGCCTCATCACCACCCGGGAACTGTGCGTTCTCCTCTACCATTTCGTAGATGCGCTCATCGTCATCAGCTTCGACTACAGGACCGACAGGAGCATTTACAACAGCACTGGGAGCACCTGTACCCACAACGGCAGTGATGGCCTGATTCATTTCCTCGGAGGTCTCAACTTCTTCCTCGGGAAGTTCGGTGTCATCCTCCACCTCGTTGATGAACTCCATTACTGTGGGAGCTGCTGCTGGAGGAGGAGCCACCACTTCCTGTTGTTGCGTGATGGGAATCATGTCCTCTTCCATTCTGAAATCATAAATCTTTTCGTCATCGATAACTTTCACTTCGCGTTGAGTGTACTCGAAGGCGACAAACATAGCAGCGAGTGCCAGAACATATCCTATTAGGATGTTAGTCGATTTCTGACTCCGCAACTCCTCATTTACTGTTTTGTTAGCTTCCATGTTGTATTTTGTTGTTATTGTTGCTAAATTGGACTATTAGTGCCACAAATTTACATCATTTTTTTTATTCTACATGCACGAAAGAACTTTTTTTTTCCTTTTGGATGTAATTTTGTGCCCATGTTGTCCGTTATTGATATAAAAAGCCTTACCTTTGATGCCGATTTATGAATGAAATGACAAAGATACGACGTTTCCTGCTTCTTGCAGTCTGCTCAATAATGGTCAATGGTCAATGGTCATTGGTCAATGCCCAGGAGAGTGGTAGTGTATTCAATTTCCTTAACCTGCCAGTCTCGTCCCATTCGACGGCTCTTGGCGGCAAGAACATCTCCCTTGTTGAGGATGACATATCGCTTGCGTTGCAGAACCCCGCTCTGCTGACAGGCGTCAGTGACAAGACGGTAGGCTTTTCGTTCATGACCTACATGCAGGGATGTAATACTGGTGCGGCTGCCTATTCTCAGCAAGTGGGTGCCCGTGGTAACTGGGGGGTGCATGCACGGTTTGTAGGGTATGGCTCGACAAAGGAGACGCTTGTTTCGGGTGAGATTGTCGGAGAGTTCAAGCCTCTGGACCTCTGCATTGCGGGCCAATACAGTCACCTCCTGAGTGACCGATGGGCTGGTGGTGTTACTGCCAAGTTCATTTACTCACACTATGGCCCTTATACATCATGTGCTCTGGCAACAGACTTGGGACTGAACTATTACGACGAGGATGCAGACTTCTCGTTCTCACTCGCAGCCCGTAATCTTGGCGGACAGGTGAAGAGCTTCGGCAACAAGCGCGACCATTTGCCGGCTGACTTGGAGATGGGCTTTACCAAGTCGCTTGGTCATGCGCCCATTCGTATATCAGTTACGATGGTTGACCTCACGCGCTGGACTTCGGACGACTATTTCACGACAGGAAAGAAACTCAAGGGAGGCAGTATCTTCATGAACCACTTCGTGTTGGGTGCGGAGTATCTCATCACCGACAGGTACTATATCGGCATGGGTTACAACTTCCGTCGGGGTTACGAGATGACAGCTGCAGGTTCCTCGCATGCCGCCGGTCTCTCGTTCGGTGGCGGTGTCAACCTGAAACGAATCAAGTTCGGTATTGCCTATGCCAAGTATCATGTCAGCGGACCCACCTTGGCTTTCACAGTCGCTTATAACTTTGCCAAAGAACAATGAAACTGATTACTATTGCAATGGACGGTCACTCTTCTTGTGGCAAGAGCACAATGGCCAAAGACTTGGCCAAGGAGATTGGCTATATATATATAGATACAGGCGCGATGTATCGTGCGGTGACGCTCTACAGCTTGCAACATGGGTTGATTACCGAGGCAGGTATTGACGAGGAAGGACTCCATCGTCACATGCCGGACATCATGATAACATTCCAGTTGAATGAGAAAACGGGGCGTCCCGATACTTATCTGAACGGCGTATGTGTGGAGCATGAAATACGCACAATGGATGTCTCAAAATATGTCAGCCCAATCGCTACACTTGGTTTTGTTCGTGAGGCGATGGTGGATTTGCAGCGTCTGATGGGAGAGGCAAAGGGCGTCATCATGGATGGTCGCGACATCGGGACAGTTGTCTTCCCTAATGCAGAATTGAAGATATTCGTTACGGCAAGTGTCGATGTACGTGCCCAGCGCCGCTATGATGAGCTGTCAGCCAAGGGTGAGAAGTGTGACCTCGAAGAAATACGCACCAATGTTATAGAGCGTGACCGCATCGATTCTACGCGTGCCATCAGTCCCCTTCGGCAGGCAGAAGATGCCATAGTGCTGGACAACAGCAACATGACGATTCCGGAACAGAATGCTTGGCTTTTGGAGCAGTACCGCAGGGTAGCAGGGGAAGAGAGTTGAGGTGCAACTCCCCCTAGGTAACTAATTGTGCCCATATAAAGAAGGGATAAAGTATAGCGCTGTCAAAGAAAAACTGTATCTTTTCAGACGAAATTCTCTTTACAGGTATTTTTGAGAATCGTAAGGTACGCTTTTTGGCAGTTTTTCAATTATTGTTTCTTTGATTATCATATTTTTGATAATTATTTCTTTGATAATTCAACAAAAACATGTATTTTTGCGATGAAAAATCATTTATAAGTGCATAATATGGTTAATCCGTTTGTAACAAAAGGTTATGCAGGGTCTGCATATTTCTGCGACAGAGAGAAGGAGACAAAAGATTTGGTCCAATTGCTCACGAATGGAAACAATATGGCTCTGATTTCTCCTCGACGTTTGGGCAAGACAGACTTGATACATCATTGTTTTGCCCAACCTAATGTTGCGAAGAAGTATTACACGTTCATTATTGATATCTATGCAACGAATTCCCTTGCCGACTTTGTTGACGTGTTAGGTCAGACTATCTTTGAGAAATTGAAGCCTTTAGGGCGAAAAGTATGGGAACGTTTTTACAATAGTCTCCATTCGATACAACAGCAAATATCATTTGACATTAATGGCAATCCGGTTTGGGGTATCGGTTTGGGTGCATATTCTAATCCTACCACTACGCTCGACGAGATATTCAACTATCTTTCTACTGCGGATAAGCCCTGTCTGGTTGCCATTGACGAATTCCAGAGGATAACGGACTATCCTAAGGGGCAGAATGTAGAGGCTGCTTTGCGAACTCATATCCAGCGGTGTTCAAATGCTACGTTTCTGTTCTCAGGTTCTAAACGTCACTTGATGAGCGAGATGTTTATGTCGCCATCACGTCCGTTTTATCAGTCGGTTATCACGATGGGGCTGAATCCTATATCTGAAGAAAAGTATGCTGCTTTTGCTGAGCACCTGTTTGCAGAAGGCGGGAAATCACTCGCTCCAGATGTCACGCACGAAGTATATTCTCAATTTGACGGTATTACTTCCTGTTTGCAGAGGGTGATGAATGTCTTGTACCTGATGACGGGAAGAGGAGAAGAATGCCGCATAAACATGCTAAACGATGCTATTGACTATATCCTTGACCTGAGCTCTGAGCATTATGAAATGCTATATAGTCAACTGTCTGAAAAGCAGCGTGGTGTTTTCCTTGCCATTGCTACAGAACGCAGAGTTAAGAGTATTGCAAGCGGGCAATTCGTGCGTAGGTATCGTCTTCAATCTGTGAGCAGTGTTATCTCTGCTGTCAAAGGACTGTTGGAGAAAGATTTCATCACTCAGACAGACAATGAATACTATGTCTATGACCGTTTCTTCCAACTATGGATAGAAAGGACTCTATAGCCTGACTACTGATAAATGAACTTCTAAAGACCGATTTGGGTTTATAGAAAGAAACATCTTACATCAGCCATCTTCCCATTTCTCTCGTTTTAGCCATACTTTAAGCTGCTTCTAGGCTGCTTTGTGCCATACTCATGAGTATGCTTAGAAGCAGCCTAGAAGCAGAGTGATAGCAGCCTAGAAGCTGCCTAGGGCTTGCCTAAGCTCATGAAGATATATTGGAAAAAAAAACAAAAAACTTGAGCCGCCTCAAACAATCGATTGAGGCGGCTCGATGGATCGTTTGAGGCGCCTCAGCCCAGTCATAGAGAATGCCAACTTCCTTTCAAAAAGACGATTGACAAGATATGTTTTGCCCACTCGCCGCCTTCCATATATTGCAACAAATTCCGGACGGCCAGAAGAAGTGTATTCTTAAATGTTTATTGATTATTGAAGTTTGTTGGTTATTGTTTGTTGGAGTTTCACAAGTAAGGATCTGGCTGGAAGCCAACACTTTGAGTAACCTGGGGCGTAGCCCTCGGTTACTCATAGTAAAGCCTTTCAGACTAAAATAGTGCAGCTTAAACATCTTTCTTTATTGGGTGAACTTATAATTCAATAATTATTTTGTATCTTTGCACGCAGAAACCAAACTTATCTAAGTTATGACAGCTTTACAGTTGAATGCGCAGATATGGCGCGACATGGCCGAGATAGCCGACAGCGAACCGCTAATGAAGCAATTGGCCAAGTATTTGAAGAAGTTGGTGGCAAAGAAGGAAGACCCGACGCTTGTGTCTAAGGAGGAATTCATGACCAGTCTTGAAAGAGGCGAGGAGGAATACAGGCAGGGACGCTGTGTCCGTATGTTGCCAAACGAGTCTGTATCGGAAATGTTGAGAAGGAGCGGACTCTGATGTTTAGTATTGATTTCACCACCGAGGCTCGCCAAGGACTGGCAAAGCTGGAACGGAGCGAACCCAAAGCCTTTGCCAAGGCAGTGCGTCTCATTGAGGAACTGAAGGAACATCCCAAGACCGGGCTTGGACATCCAGAGCCTCTGAAAGGTATGCCAGAAGGCCGATGGAGCCGTGAGATTACGAAAAAACACCGTTTGGTGTATCGCATCTTTGAAGAAGAGGTGCTTGTCCTTGTGCTCAGAAGCTACGGGCATTATGCCGACAAGTAAGCCTCCCGCTTTCCTTCGCTCCTTTGGCAAAGCCCACGACTTTCTCCCTTGCATCGGTGCCGTTGCGGGGGATTGTTGTATATGTATG
>JAGCNQ010000056.1 GCA_017645845.1 Bacteroidaceae bacterium | reverse complement strand
TCATTCATAGCAACGATTTTTTTCTCGAGGCTGACTTCAATATACGGACCTTTCTTTAATGAACGACTCATAGTTTTATTCTAGATAACTTTAGTGTTTACTTATTACATCTCTCGATAATATACTTGTTGGACTGCTTCTTGGGAGCACGAGTCTTGAGTCCCTTAGCATACAAGCCCTTACGTGAACGAGGATGACCACCTGACTGGCGACCTTCACCACCACCCATGGGGTGATCATGAGGATTCATGACAACGCCGCGGTTGTGGGGGCGACGTCCCATCCAGCGAGAGCGACCAGCCTTACCGGAACTTTCCAGAGCATGATCTGAGTTACCGACACTACCTACTGTTGCCTTGCAGGCAGAGAGAATCTGACGAGTCTCACCAGAAGGAAGTTTGATAACGCAGTAACGGCCTTCGCGTGAAGTCAGCTGAGCGAAGTTGCCAGCGGAGCGAACGAGCAGAGCGCCCTGACCAGGACGAAGCTCGATGTTGTGGATTACAGTACCGACAGGAATGTTCTGCAGGGGCAGGGCATTACCGATTTCAGGAGCTGCTTCGGCACCACTCATCACAGTGGCACCCACCTTCAGTCCGTTGGGAGCAATAATATAACGCTTTTCACCGTCGGCGTAAAAGAGGAGTGCGATGCGCGCTGAGCGGTTGGGATCGTACTCAATTGTCTTAACGACGGCGGGAACACCATCTTTCTCACGTCGGAAGTCGATGAAGCGGAACTTCTGCTTATGACCTCCACCGATATAGCGCATTGTCATCTTACCGGTGTTATTACGACCGCCGGTAGAGCGCTTACCGTAAACGAGAGACTTCTCAGGTACCGATGCAGTAATTTCCTCGAAGGTACCTATAATCTTGTGTCTTTGGCCCGGTGTTGTGGGCTTAAATTTACGTACTGCCATCTTCTTTAAATGTTGCTATAAAAATCAATTACATCACCTTCCTTGAGGGTTACGATTGCCTTCTTGAAGGCGTTGGTACGTCCCTTGATGAGACCGGAGCGAGTATAGCGGTTCTTACTCTTACCGCCATAGACACAAGTATTAACGTCAGTAACGGTAACGTTGTACTGAGCCTCTACTTCTTTCTTAATCTCAATCTTGTTAGCTTCGGGACGAACGATGAAGCCGAACTTGTTCTGCTTCTCCGTGATGCTGGTCATCTTCTCAGTGACCAGAGGTTTAATGATATATCCCATAACTGTATCGGCTACTTATTTGATTAAGTTTCCTTCGATGACAGCGAGAGCGCCCTCAGCCACGACCATAACATCTGCATCCAAAACCTTGTAGGTATTGAGTGCAGTTGCGGCCATAACCTGAACGCGTTCGATGTTTCGAGCTGACAAATATACGACTTTATCCGCACCTGGCAAGACAAAGAGGGTCTTCTTGTCTGAAACTTTAAGATTATTTAAGATTTCAACTATAGCTTTCGTCTTGGGAGCATCGAAAGTGAAGTCCTCTACAACAATCAGGGCATTCTCCTGAGCCTTGTATGAAAGAGCAGACTTACGTGCGAGTTGACGAACTTTCTTATTGAGTTTGAAGCTATAGTCGCGAGGCTTGGGACCGAACACACGGCCACCGCCTACGAGAACGGGAGAGTTAATATCACCACGACGAGCACCGCCACCGCCTTTCTGACGGCCGAGCTTGCGGGTTGAGCCGCTGACTTCACTTCTTTCCTTTGACTTAGCAGTTCCCTGGCGCTGATTGGCCATGATGAGCTTCACGTCAAGATAGATGGCGTGATCGTTGGGCTCAATAGCGTAAATGGCATCATTGAGAGCGACCTTGCGTCCTGTCTCCTGACCTTTGATATTTAATACACTTACTTCCATTACTTTAAAACGCTTACGATTGAACCATTGTATCCGGGAACACTACCCTTGATAAGAAGGAGGTTGTGTTCGGGAATTACCTTTAACACTTGCAGGTTGTGTGTAGTCACACGATCGCCGCCCATTTGGCCGCCCATACGCATTCCCTTGAAGACTTTTGCGGGATATGAGCAGGCACCGATAGAACCTGGTTTACGCAGACGGTCGTCCTGACCGTGAGTTGTCTGGCCTACACCGCCGAAACCATGACGCTTTACTACGCCCTGGAAACCACGACCCTTAGAGGTTGCGATTACATCAACGAACACGCTGTCTGAGAACAGGTCAACGGTGATGGTATCACCCAGATTCAGTTCCTGTTCGAAACCTGTGAACTCGGCCAAGTGTCTCTTGGGTGTTACTCCGGCTTTCTTGAAGTGACCTTTAAGAGGAGCAGTAGTGTTCTTCTCCTTAGCCTCTTCGAAACCGAGCTGAACAGCATTGTAGCCGTCCTTCTCTACGCTTTTAATCTGAGTAACAACACAAGGACCCAATTCGATAACAGTGCATGGTACATTTTTACCCTCGGCACTGAAAACGGAAGTCATTCCGATTTTCTTTCCTAATAATCCTGGCATTTCTGTTATTCTTATTAATATAATAAATATATATAGGTATTACACCTTGATCTCTACTTCTACACCACTAGGAAGCTCAAGCTTCATGAGGGCGTCAATTGTCTTTTCACTGGAACTGTGAATATCAACGAGGCGCTTGTAGCTGCTCAGCTCGAACTGCTCGCGGCTCTTCTTGTTGACGAATGTAGAGCGGTTAACGGTGAAAATTCTCTTGTGAGTAGGCAAGGGAATAGGACCACTTACTACAGCTCCAGTTTCCTTTACTGTCTTTACAATCCTTTCAGCTGACTTGTCAACCAGATTGTGATCATAAGACTTGAGTTTGATTCTGATTTTTGGACTCATCTTTTGTAATTTACGATTTAACGATTTACTTTTTTCTTTTTTTAGAGTACCGCTGAAGAGTCATTTGCTCAACGGAAACTCGATTTTACACCAGGTCTACGCGACCTCCCATCTCCTCGAGGACAGCCTTAGCTATGCCTGCACTTACGGGAGCATGATGGTCATAGGTCATCGAACTGGTGGCACGACCTGAGGTGATGGTACGCAGGGCTGTGACATAGCCAAACATCTCTGCCAGAGGAACCATTGCCTTCACAAGGCGGGCGCCGGTGCGAGTGGAATCCATTCCCTCCACCTGGCCGCGACGCTTGTTGAGGTCGCCAATTACGTCACCCATATTCTCCTCGGGAGTAACCACCTCGAGTCTCATAATGGGCTCCATGAGTACAGGCTTAGCCTTAGAGCAGCAAGCCTTGTACGCCATCTGAGCAGCAAGCTCGAACGAGAGCTGGTCAGAGTCAACAGGATGGAAGCTGCCATCCACGAGTTCAACCTTCAGGCTGTCCATAGGATAACCTCCGAGCACGCCATTCTTCATAGCTGCCTCGAAGCCCTTCTGAACGCTGGGGATGAACTCTTTGGGGATGTTACCACCTGTAACGCTGTTGATGAACTGAAGACCTCCCTGAGTAAAGTCTTCATCAACAGGACCTACATTGACGATGATGTCGGCGAACTTACCGCGACCACCAGTCTGTTTCTTATAAACTTCGCGGTGATTGACGGTCGTAGTGATGGCTTCTTTGTAGTTAACCTGGGGCTTGCCCTGATTGCACTCTACCTTGAACTCGCGCTTCAGACGGTCTATGATGATATCGAGGTGAAGCTCACCCATACCGCTGATAACGGTCTGACCGCTCTGCTCGTCTGTACGGACGGTGAAAGTGGGGTCTTCCTCTGCAAGTTTAGCAAGACCATTGCTGAGTTTGTCAAGGTCCTTCTGGGTCTTGGGTTCAACAGCGATACCGATAACGGGATCGGGGAAATCCATAGACTCCAATGTGATGGGTGCATCCTCCTCGGTGAGGGTATCGCCTGTGTGGATGTCCTTGAAGCCAACACCTGCACCGATGTCACCTGCGCTGATCTCGTCAACGGGGTTCTGGTGGTTGGAGTGCATCTGGAACAGACGGCTCACACGCTCCTTCTTGCCAGAGCGGACATTGTAGATATAGGAACCAGCCTCCACTTTGCCGCTATAAACGCGGAAGAAGGTCAGGCGGCCGACATACGGGTCAGTTGCAATCTTGAATGCAAGAGCTGCTGTCTTCTCATCCTCATCGGGCTTACGGGTTTCCGTCTCGCCTGTCTCAGGGTTGACACCCTCGATAGCGGGAGTGTCCAGAGGCGATGGAAGGAACATGCAGACATAGTCAAGCAATGTCTGTACGCCCTTGTTCTTGAACGAAGAACCGCAGGTCATAGGAACGACATTCAGGGCGAGAGTACCTTTACGGATAGCGGCGATGATTTCCTCTGTTGTTACAGAATCTGGATCTTCGAAATACTTCTCCATCAAAGCCTCGTCCTGCTCAGCAGCAGCCTCAACGAGTTTGGCACGCCATTCGTCGCACTCATCCTTCATGTCAGCAGGAATCTCTTCAACGTCATACTCAGCACCCATCGTCTCGTCGTGCCACAGGATGGCTTTCATCCTGAGCAGGTCAACGATACCCTTGAAGTTCTCCTCTGAACCGATAGGCAGAGCGACAACAACGGGGATAGCGCCCAAGACGTCCCTCATCTGTCGGACAACCTCGAAGAAGTCAGCACCAGAGCGATCCATCTTATTAACATAGCCCATACGGGGGACATTGTACTTGTCAGCCTGGCGCCATACGGTCTCAGATTGGGGCTCAACGCCGCCTACTGCACAATAGGTAGCAACGGCCCCGTCGAGCACACGCAGGGAACGTTCCACCTCAGCGGTGAAGTCCACGTGTCCCGGAGTGTCGATTAGGTTGAACTTATACTTGTTGCCGCCGTAATTCCAATAGGCTGTGGTAGCAGCAGAAGTGATAGTAATACCACGCTCCTGCTCCTGCTCCATCCAGTCCATAGTGGCACCGCCTTCGTGCACCTCACCGATTTTATGAGTCTTACCGGTGTAGAAGAGGATACGCTCGGAGGTCGTTGTCTTGCCGGCATCAATATGGGCCATGATACCGAAGTTACGCGTCAAATGTAAATCTTGCTTTGCCATTCTCTTAATCTAAATAATCTAAATGAAATTAATCTAATCGTCTGAAAGGTTAATAAGTCATTTAGTTATTAGAAACGGAAGTGAGCGAATGCACGGTTAGCCTCGGCCATGCGATGCATGTCCTCTTTACGCTTAAAGGCACCGCCCTGTTCATTGTAAGCGTCCATGATTTCGGCAGCCAGCTTGTCGGCCATAGTCTTGCCGCCACGCTTGCGAGCATACTGAATCATATTCTTCATGCAGATGCTCTCCTTACGGTCCGGACGGATTTCGGTAGGAACCTGGAATGTTGCACCACCGATACGACGGCTCTTAACCTCCACCTGAGGAGTAATCTTGTCGAGGGCTTCCTTCCAAATGGTGAGAGGCTCTTTCTCCTCGCTGGCCATCTTGGTCTTTACAATCTCAAGAGCATTGTAGAAAATCTCATAAGAAATGCTCTTCTTGCCGTCATACATCAAATGGTTGACGAACTTTGACACCTTCACGTCACCGTATACGGGATCGGGAAGGATGACACGCTTTTTGGGTTTTGCTTTACGCATTGTTTTGTTTGTTTTTTGTTCAGGGTTGCTTTTTCGTGTTCTTCAACGCCTCCTCTGGGGCATTTACTCAACCTTATTTACAAGCCAAAACAGATTTTAATTTTTAGTTTTTAACTTCACAGTTACTTCTTAGCAGCTTTCGGACGTTTTGCACCGTACTTGGAGCGACGCTGTGTACGGTTTGCTACGCCAGCAGTATCAAGCGTACCGCGGACAATGTGATAACGTACACCGGGAAGGTCCTTCACACGTCCGCCACGAACGAGGACGATGCTGTGCTCCTGCAGGTTGTGTCCCTCTCCGGGAATGTAGCTGTTAACTTCTTTTGAGTTTGTTAAACGCACGCGTGCGACCTTGCGCATCGCGGAATTAGGCTTTTTAGGTGTTGTGGTATAGACGCGGACACAGACACCACGCCTCTGGGGACAATTGTCCAAGGCGGGGCTCTTGCTCTTGTCTACCAACACCGTACGGCCTTTTCTAACCAGTTGTTGAATTGTAGGCATTTTTGTTTGTTTTTATTATTATATATTATGTGTAATAGTCAAATTTGTTGCAGAACGAGCCTATTAGGGCCATTCGGGCTGCAAAGGTACGACAATTATTTGAAACAGCAATCTTTTATTTAAAGAAAAAGCATCTGAAAGCGGAGAAAAAGATTGTATTTATAATTTTTTAACATTTCAGAGTACAATTTAGAACAATTTAATACTCACAAAAGAACGAAACTTCGAGAAAGTGGAATCATCTTCACACAAAAAGAGGGAGCCAAACCAGCTCCCTCCTTGCTTCTATAGAATGTCACCTATATTCTCATCTAACCTCAATCTTTTTTACCCATTATCCATACATTCCGCGGGTAAGAAATTTGCCTGTTTGGTCATTAATTATTGTTTTTGTTAACTTTAAGCCTATATTGCTGCAATCCCTCCTCGAGGAAATTACGATAGGCCGTTATGTCCTCGTTATAGGAATAGGAACCTGTGAGGGGGTGACCGCTGTTGTCGAGCAGAACATAGAATGGCTGGGCGTTGGCGCCAAACTTGCTTCTCTGAAGGTAGCTCCAACGGTCGCCGACAGTACGGAGTGTCACATCGACGCCGTTCTCCCGGACGGTCAGTTTCTCCGGCAGGGGAGTTTTCTCGTCAACGTAGAGCGTGATAAGCACATACTTCTCTCTCATCAGGTCTGCCACCTGCGGATCTGTCCAAACGGCAGCCTCCATCTTGCGGCAGTTCACGCATCCGTAGCCGGTGAAGTCTATCATGACCGGCATCTTGTGAGCCGCTGCATATCGCATTCCCTCGTCATAGTCGTTGAAGCGTGCCTCGACCGATTCCTCTCCCAGGCGGAAGTCCTGCGTCTGCATGGGGGGAGAGAAGGCGCTGACAGCCTTACATGGAGCGCCCCAGAGACCGGGCACCATATAGAGGGCGAAGGCAAAGGAGACAAGGGCCAGGAAGAAGCGCGTCACACTTGTGCGCGGACGCTGTATCACCTCGCCCATCTCGTCGTACTCGTCCTCGTCGTGCGGGAAACGAATCCATCCGATGAGGTAGGCGCCCATCATGGCGAAGATGACAATCCACAGGCTGAGGAACACTTCGCGGTCCATCAGATGCCAGCCGTAAGCGAGGTCTGCCACGCTGAAGAACTTTAGGGCAAAGGCGATTTCCAGCAGGCCGAGGCAGACCTTGATGCAGTTCATCCAGTTGCCGCTCTTGGGCATACTCTTGAGCCAGGTTGGGAACATGGCGAAGAGGGTGAAGGGCAGCGCCAGAGCCAGCGCGAAGCCCAGCATACCGATGGTGGGAGCAAGCAGCGAACCCGTCGTGCTGACCTCTACAAGCAGGAAACCAATGATGGGGCCCGTGCATGAGAAACTGACGAGACTCAGCGTGAAAGCCATAAGGAAGATGCTCAGCAGGCCTGTCGTATTGCTCGATTTGCGGTCAACGGCGTTCGTCCAGCTGCTGGGCAACGTTATCTCGAAGCCGCCAAGGAAGCTGGCACCGAAAACGATGAGCATCAGGAAGAAGAAGATATTGAAGACAGCATTCGTGCTGAGTGCATTCAGGGCGCTGGCTCCAAAGATGAGCGTGACGAGCAGTCCCAACAGGACATAGATGACCACTATGCTGATGCCGTAAGTCACAGCATCACGAACGCCTTTCCGCTTGTCCTCGGCACGTTTTAGGAAGAAGCTGACGGTCATAGGGATGATGGGCCAAACACAGGGCGTCAGCAGGGCGATGAGTCCGCCGAGTATTCCGAGCAGGAAGATGCCCAGCATACCTTTCTCGGTGGTTTGTTTTCCCTCTTCGAAGGCCTTCAGTTCATCGATGACGGGAGCCCAGGACGCATCCTCTAAATCTCCCTGTGAAGGGACTTCCTGTTCTACATCCACCGCTTGGGAAGTTGTGTCCGAGGGGGTCTCCGCTTCTTCCTCTTTCACGGGAGAGTCGGGGGCAGCCTTCGCTTCTTCCTCCTTCACAGGGGCCACAGAAGAGGTTCCTTCTCCCTTGAACGCAAACTCCACATTTGTGGGCGGAATGCAGTTCTCGTCGTTGCAGGCACCATAGGTCAGATAACCTGCCACTTCATATTCGGGTTCGGTAATGGTGAAACGCTGAACGAAGGAAGCTGTTCCCTCCATGTAGCTGAGTTCCATCCCGAACATATCGTCCATTGCCCTCTGCACCTTTCCAGTAGCACGCAGTTTGCCGTTAGGTTTGAGACCCTTCTGCTTCTCAATAGTCAATTCCGCGCGGGTCGGTCCACCGTCGGCAATATCCGTACTATAGACGTGCCAGCCGGCTTCTACGCTGCCCTGAAAGAGAATCTCAAGGGCATCGTCGCCCACCTTTTTCTGGGTAACGCGGAAAGTGACTGGGTTCTGGAACTGCGCCACACCCGAAGCTGCTACACATATAAGCAATGTAAGAAGAGAAAAAATGCGTTTCATGCCGTTTGTTATGTTTCAGACTGCAAAGTTACGAATAAGTGAGCGAAAAACCAAATTCAATTGAGTATTTTTCGTTTTTCGTTAAGGTCAACGTTAAGGTCAAGAGACCCTCTATATCTCCCTTAAAGGGAGATTTCTTTTCTCCTCCGTCGCGACTGGGTAGTCGCTTCCCTTTGTGGGGCCGTAGCCACATTTAGTGGCTACTCTAAAGACCCCAGTCGCCCCTTTAAGGGGGGAGTTAGAGGGGGGCTGTTTTCGTTTTTCGTTAAGGTCAACGTCAAGGTCCTCCGTTCTCATCCTCTTCTCATATACCTCTCTGGCACTTCTCATATCGACCTACACTCTTCCCATACCTTAGCCCCGGTGTTCCTTCGATGTTCCTCCTATCCTTGTCCGGTATGTGTTCGCTATATGCTCGGTACTTGTTCGGTCAATTACCGAACATCTACCGGACAAGTACCGGACATCTACCGAACATGAATGGGAGCTACTCCCTTGCTGTATCCTTGCTGCATTGGGGCTACATACTGGTTATACTAGAGATGTTCCTTAGATAAATATGAGATAGATATGACTAACTCCGCAACTAACATTGCGCCTTTCTTGCGCTCCAGTAGGTGCTCAGGCGCAGGCGGAGCCGCTAAAGCGTGTAAGAATTAAGCCTCGGTGCTAAAGCATCAAAGAAGTTATTCCGCTCGAAAATGAAAAGAAAAACATGCTTTTCTTTTGCATTTTACTCGCTTATTCGTAACTTTGCAGTGCGAAAGCAAAAAAGATTGCATTATGAGTACAGCAACATTATCGGGATTACGTGACTATCTCTACAGCACGCTCACGCCAGAAAACATGATTTGGCTTGGCAACCAACTGACAGAATACGGCCACATGCAGCAAGAGCCGCAGAAGCCCTACACAAAGGAAGAAATCTATGCGATGATTGATGAAAGCGAGCGTCAGCTTGCTAACGGAGAGTATCAGGACTTCGATGAAGCAATGGCGGAAATAGAAAGGGAACTCGAAGAAGAAGACCGAAAACTTGAGTTGGCGGAAGTAGTATGAAGTCTATCTTAACCAATTTGGCGAAACAGCAAATTCGACAAACCGCCAAATACATCCGTAGGGAGTTTGGCATAAAAACGAGCCAAGAGTTCATACAGAAGGTTTACCAAACACGTTGTCTCATCGAAGAACATCCGAACATTGGTTCTGTAGAACCTTTGTTGGCGGAACGTACAGTGATGCACAGAAGTTGCGTAGTGAACCGTCTCAACAAAATGGTCTATCGCATCAAAGATGATAACATTATAGAAATTGTTGCCTTCTGGGACGTAAGGCGCGACCCTGGCATGTTGGCAAATCAAGTTTAACAACTCATACATCAAGCAACTAACAACATCATATTATGAAGAAATTATTTACTCTTATCCTCGTCCTCGTGGCATTTGCTATCAATGCAAAGGCAGATGATAGGACCGTGATAACACGCATTGAAGTCACATCGTCCGACTATGAAAGTATTGTAGTGGCTGGCGGAGAGCTAAAGCGACCTTCCATATCATTCACTGGCGGATCTCCTGATCCTTACTATCGGTTAGCAAATTTTGACCAGGGCAGT
>JAGCNQ010000055.1 GCA_017645845.1 Bacteroidaceae bacterium | reverse complement strand
CTTTCATTACCACAAATACATTATCACCAGAATAGATCTTAGAATTAGTTGTCTATTTCACAAAACATTTGTAAATAACTTATCCTTGCTGATATACCTGTCATACAGATAGAGGAAAATATCCATGATAAGCAGGACGATGAACCCTGCCAGACCGGCAGTGCCGAAGCGCGCTTTTCCTGTTTTCCGCGCCCCTTTGCCTCAAATTTTAAACTATCCTAAAAATCAGTCAGTTGTGTGCCGAAAAGTTGGAAAAGTGAGTGACCCGTGCTAACTTTGCATCATGTTTATCCGCAAGAAGCCTAACAAGTCAGGGACTGTCAGCGTGTTTGTCCTCACTACCACGAAGAACCGCAAGCAGCGGTTGGTCAAGTCGTTTGGTTCCGCCTTTCCCAACGACACTGCTGCGATGGAGAAGCTGATGCAGCAAGCCTCTTCCTTCATTCAAGAGATGGAGGGACCTTCGCTGCCCCACATATATGAAGAGGAGGAGGTGATAGACGGTTTCGTCCGCACTCTGAACAATGCCCAGGTGCAGGTCATTGGCCCTGAGCTTGTGTTCGGTACGCTCTTCGACCGCATAGGCTACAACGCCATCAGCAACGAGATGTTCCGCAACATCGTCATCTGTCGCCTGTTCAACCCCGGAAGCAAACTGAAGACGGTGGACTATCTGGAGCGTTACCTGCATGTGTCCTACAGCGTTGACCAGATATACCGTTTCCTTGACAATTTGTGCTACCGGAAAGAAGAGGGCAAAGAAAGCGAGGAATGCACAAGTGAGCCAGCAAAGGAAGGGAAAGCAGACGGCGCAGACAAGACCGAGCCAGCCATGGAGGCGGCAGTGCCTGCCAAACCCAAGCCAGACGATTTCAAGACCCTCGTGGAAAACATAGCCTACGCATACACAAAGAAGATGGTCGGCGGCGAGGTGTCCGTCTGCTTCTATGACATGACGACGCTGTATTTTGAGGCTGCGGAGGAGGATGACCTGCGTAAGTGCGGGTTCTCCAAGGATGGCAAGCATTCCTGCCCGCAGATATTCCTGGGCCTGCTCGTTGCCTCTGGCGGCAACCCCATCGGCTACGAGATATACGAGGGCAACATATCCGAGGGGCACACGATGATCCCGCTGATACGGAAGCTCGCAGGCCGCTTCGGCTTCGACAAGCCCATAGTGGTGGCAGACTCAGGCCTTCTGAGCAAGGCGAACATCGAGGAACTGACCAAGGACGGATACCAGTACATCATAGGTGCAAGGCCTAAGAACGAGACGGAGGCCGTCAGGCAGCAGATACTCGCCATGAACATGAAATACGGTGACGTGACGGAGATACGGAAGGATGGAGGCGTGCGACTTGTGCTCTCATGCACCGAGAAGAGGGCAAAGAAAGATGCCCACAACCGGAAACGAGGGCTGGCAAGGCTGGAGAAGAAGGTCGCCAAGGGCAAGCTCACCAAGCAGCACATCAACAACCGGGGCTACAACAAGTACCTCAAGATGGAGGGGGAGGTAAGCATCAGCATCGACATGGCGAAGTATGAGGCAGACGCTGCATGGGACGGCATCAAGGGCTACGTCACCAACACAGGCCTCTCAAAGGATGATGTCATCGGGAACTATGGCAACCTCTGGTTTATCGAGCGGGCCTTCAGGATGAATAAGTTTGACCTGGCCGTTCGTCCCATATACCACAGGCTGCGTAACAGGATAGAGGGACACATATGCATCTGCTTCACAGCCTACACAGTTATGCTGGAACTGGAACGCATCCTGAAAACCGCCAAGTCTGAGATAACCATATACAGGGCACAGGAGCTAACGAAGAACATGTATGCCATCACCTACGCGCTGCCACGCTCCAAACAGGTCAAAAGGGCGTACCTCGGCATGGACGAGGAACAGTCGGAGCTATGCAGGCTGGCGGTGCCGGGATGGGGGCAAAACACATGAGTGACCCAACGCGGAAAACAGGAAAGAACTATCTGTCGCAGGAGGAAATAACAACGCTTAACCGCATCGTTAGTCTTTATCTCGACTTCGCAGAGTTGCAGGCTGAGGAGCATCGGCCTATGTATATGAAGGACTGGATCGCTATTCTCGATGACTTCCTGCGCATATCCCGAAAGGACATTCTGACTCATGCAGGCAAGATATCTGCACAGCTGGCCAAAGCCAAAGCCGATGCGGAATACGATAAGTTCAAAGAAAGGACAAAGAATGAATTGACACCAGTTGAAATTCATTTCCTGGAACAGTTTGAACGAGAACAGAAGAAACTGGGAGATAAGAAATGAAATTTTAACAACGAGATTCAGGAGGAACACAATATGACTACACCGATTCTTTTTAAGGAATACATTTGGCTGGTGAACACCATCTACCAGGCTCGTAACATCACTTTAGAGGAGATCAATCGCAAGTGGGTCCAGACGGAAATGAGCGGTGGCGTGGAAATGGCACGTAACACATTCATCCGTCATAGGAATGCTATTGAGAACATCTTCGGCAACTTCATCGAGTGCGACAGGAAGAAT
>JAGCNQ010000054.1 GCA_017645845.1 Bacteroidaceae bacterium | reverse complement strand
ATGCCGTTTCTCTTTCTTCTTGGCAGAAGTGGAGAGGGGACCGAAGCATAGGAAGGCGAGAAGAAGGATAAGTGGAAGCCCCATACTAACCTTCTCGAAAGAAGGCTTTGTGGACGTTCTCTCCCCTTCGCGGGAGGCGGAGGAGGGTTTCCCAAACAAATACAATTGCAGGAAGGGACTTACGCGGAGCAACTGGCTTGCTAACAGGCAGAAGGCAATGACAACGAGCGCAACACTTACGGAAAGTACGATGGAGAGCAGGAAGTTTGGTTGGTTGGCATTCAGCCACTGGCCTACCTGCGGAATCTTTGGCAAAAGGAAGAAGTGCAAGAGATAAATATCAAGCGTTCGTGTACCGATGAAACTGAGGAACCGGCCTGCCCTCTGCTCTTCTTCAAACCAGGCCTGGTAATGTCTGAAAAACATTACAACAAGCAGCAAGAGTGCATACATTGCGGTGGTACGGGGCAGGTTGACCCACACTCGTTTTAAGGTATGCAGTTGGAATATCTCGGCACAGCAAACGACAGCCAAGGTTACAACCAAAGGAAAGAACCAAGGTGAGTCAAAGAGCCGCTCCACCCGATTCCAATAGCGCCTCACAATGTTGCCAAGCAGGAAGAATTGCATGTACCGGATGGTCTGCACAAGACTGGAGTAGGCGAAGAAGGGGTCTTTGTGATAGGTGAAGACTTTTGGCAGGTAAAGCGTCTCATAAGCAAAGACGCTTGCAGCCCACGCGATGAATAGGAGGCCAGCCCCCACCAAACCTCCGGACCCCTCTAAATCTCCCCTTAAAAGGGAGGCTTTATTATTCTCCCCCTTTAAAGGGGACGGAGAGAGGATCTGACTCACATAGCAGCAGACATAATATATAATGAACATCTGTAGCAGCACCCAGGTGAACCAATAGCCGCCTTTCGTTGGACTGGCCAGCAGACGCATGAAGTTGTCCGAGAAGTTGCCTTTCATTCTGAAGATAACGAAAAGACACATGAACACCAGAGTCGGGATAATTTGCACCTTCAACTTCTTCCAGGTCAGTTTCAAAGCATTAGGAACAGTCCATGAGAAAGAGGCTTTGTAGGCAAGGAAGCCGCTCACGAAGAAGAAAAGCGGCATACGCATCAGCACCAGGAAGGGTAGGGCGGCACTTGTCTTCTCAGTTTCTTGGAAAGTGAACTGTGCCACATGATAGGCTACTACAAGTATCATTGTAAAGCCTCGCAAGGCATCCAGCCAAGAGAGACGCTTAGTCGGTTCATGGTTCATAATTATTAGGTGCAGTAGCAGATTATTAGTTCTTAACTCTTAACTTGATTATCATAGTCACTTCTTTTCCGCATTGTTTTATATTGTAGTACTGCTCAGCAAGGGCACGGCCTCTTTGTCCCATTGCTTTGGATTCCTCCGGATGGTCGGCGATATAACGCAGTTTCTCTTTCCAACCCTCGACATCTTGCGGTTCTATCCAGAAACCGCAACCTTCTGTCTCGATGTCCATCGGCATCTGCGGATTACGGGTACAGAGGATGGGAAGCCCTAAGGCAAGTGCTTCGACAACCGTTGTCAGCCCTACCGTATAGTTACTCTCTTGGCAACAGATGCACACACATCGGCTTTGCGCCACCATCAATGCAATCTCGTGTGGGATAGGTCGGTCGCCATAATGCATCTTGATATTCTCTCCTGGGTGCAACTCTTCGAAGTATGCTTGTCGCTTTTTCTCGGCATAGAGTGTTAGCGGCAGACCTGTCTCCTGAAACGCCATGAGCAACGTCTCATAGTCGCGCAACTCTTTGCCTGTAGAGATGAAGAAGCTGGGGTGTTGTCCGTCGGGCTGGAGATGGTCGTAGTAATCCAGGTCGGCTCCCCAATGCACCATACTCATACGCCGTGGGTCAGCCTTCTTTGAAGGGAGGCTGTCCTGCATGAGTTTCTCCGAGAAGAAAATCATGTAGTCCATGCCGCGATAGAAAAGACGAGCCAGAACTTCCCGCAAAGGATTTTTTGCCTTGACGATGGGCTGATGATGCCATACGACAATAGGATGGCGGTAAAGTCCTAAAGCCCGAAGCAGGATGATGGGTTCAATTCCCAAGGTATGCGTGGCATAGAGCACATCGTAACGTTTGCGGCAGGTAAGAATCTTCCATGTCGCACAAAGCATGTCTCGCAGTCGCTTGTAGGTATGCTTTTGATGATGCCATACTACATCGATACCATAGTCGGCCAATTGCAGCGCGCCATAAAGGAAATGCGATGGGAAAGTTCCCTGCTTCCACTCTCGCACGATGCGTTCCGTATCTTGGGTATGGTAGAAGTATATGACCACTCTTTACTTAATAAAATAATGTATGGCTTCTCGCATGATTTTTGCACCGCTTAACCATACTATTCCGCCATAGAGCACTGCTGCTATGAGGATGCGGGTAATCAGGAGCAGCCACAGGTTCGTAATGCCATTCGTCACCCACCAAGTAACGGCGAGCACTCCAAGCGTAAAGACGAGGAATGGCATAATGTCTCGCAGGGCATCCGTAAAGCTGAGGCCAGTCAGCCGCTTTGCCCACCATTGCCAAATGGCAAGCCAAACAACATTGAGTGCCACGAAATAAATGACCATAGGAAGTAATCCGTATGGGTAAAGCAGGATGAGTCCTGCCCAAACAGCCAGACATTGGGCTATTGTACAGCCCATATTAACGTCGCTTCGGCCTCGGCTGATGGTCAGGTTGCTGTAGAGGGTCGTTATGGGAACGAAGGCTCCATGAATGCAAAGCAAGGAGAGAATCAGAGCGCTTTCCCGCCACCTTTCACCTACAGTAAGCAGGATGAACTCCTGTGCCACCAGTCCTAAACCAAGCATTGCAGGGAAGCAGACGAAGCAAACGAAGCGAAGCATCTTACGGAAGACTTGGCGATATCGGCCTGTTTCTTCAGTTACCTGTGCCAAAGTGGGTTGGGCAACACTTGTCACCATTCCGTTTATCGTGCTCGAGGCCTTGTCGTCCCAGCCCCTGGCGGTTGTATAGATACCTGCAGTATATTCACCAAGGTATTTGCCAAGCAGGACAGAGAAGGCATGCAGGTTGCAGATGTTCACGATATTCGTCAGCATCAACTTACTGCTGAAGCCGAACATCTTCCAGGCAGGAGTAAGGAAAGTGGAGACTTTATTCCCCCTGAAGGGGGCGAGGAGGTCTGGCCTCCAAGGTGAGAAGTACCAAGCCATTACTTGTGTGATAAGTACGAAGCAAACGGCTTGTGTCACAATAGCCCAATAAGCGAAACCGTAGATGGCCATCGTTACACCGATTATTCCCGACAAGAGCATTGCCGTTAGCGAGCAGATACTTGTCTGGCGCACCATCAGATGCCCGAAAAGGTAGGCTCTTTGCACGGTGCCGAAACCAGAGAAGAGGAAGCCCAGGAAGAGCACCCGCGCAAGTGGAATAAGGTCGTTGTCTCCGTAGAAGTCTGCGATGAGCGGGGCACAGAACCATAAAATAATATAGAGTGAGGCGCTGACCAGGAGGTTGAACCAAAAGACAGCATTGTATTCTTCGTCCGTCGGTTCCTTCCGGTTGCAAAGGGCAGCTATGAAGCCGCTCTCTTGCAAAGCGCTGGCAATGGCAGAGAAAATATACAGCATCGCCACCTTTCCTTGGTCTTCAGGCGTGATGTGGCGGAGCAGTACTATGCCGAAGAGGGCAGCTATCAGTTGCATCAATCCGTTGGACATC
The DNA here is from genome assembly GCA_017645845.1 of Bacteroidaceae bacterium. GTDB lineage: Bacteria > Bacteroidota > Bacteroidia > Bacteroidales > Bacteroidaceae > Physcousia. The sequence continues at coordinate 1,376 of JAGCNQ010000054.1, read as the reverse complement.
CCGCCCCAAAGCATACCGCCCGCCGTACGTTCCTTCAATGATTTTTCTTCCATTGCCCTGCAAAGGTACGAATAAGTGAGCGAAATACCAAATTTATTTATGTATTTCCGAGCGAGAGTACTTTCGGGATTTATCCCAAAGGTACGAATAAGTTCATAATTCATAGTTCATAGTTCATAAATTTATGGAAAATGAGAAGAATTGTGAATTATAATTCGTATCTTTGCACGCAAAACCAAAACATTCCTATTATGACAAGAAGACTCTTTTCAGTGTTGCTCGCAGCGTTTTTCTTCGGCACACTATGCCTCATGGCTCAGGACTTTGACCCCAATCAGGGTTATCGGCTCGAGATAGGCGATGGCCTTGCTCTCGACAATCAGAACGGCACCATTACTTTCTCCCCCGTCAACAAGAAAGCCCAGACACAAGTGTGGCGCATCGTGAAGTCCGACCGTCAGGGATACTGCTGTCTCTTCAGCCCTAATGCTGGTGTGGCGCTTGACAACGGCAATCATGGTACCAACGAAGGCGAAGTACTCAGTTGGGAACTCAGCCCAAGGAACCCCAATCAGCAATGGCTCATCGAGAAGAGCGGCCCGGAGACGGTTACTCTGACTTGTGCTGCAGGCGGACTGAAACTCGGTTACAATGATAACTGTCAACCTGGCGGACACGTCTGGCAGATGAAGGGTTCCAATACCAGTGACTATGTTCAATGGCGTTTGGTGAAGACCAACCTCAAGGTAGAGACACCCAACACAACTGCTACATCCAAAAACGATTGGGAAAATGAGACCATCTTCGGTATCAATAAGGAGCCTGGGCGCGCCACTATGCTGCTTTATGCCAGCGAGAAAGAGATGAAGGCCGATGCTGCTTATGCCCAGCCTTGGCTTTGGCCGGAGAGTTCTCTGCGGTTGATGCTCAACGGACAATGGCAGTTCAACTGGGTTCCCAAGCCCGAAGACCGGCCGGTCAATTTCTATAAGACGAACTTCGATGCATCCGCTTGGAAGACGATTCCTGTGCCATCTTGTTGGGAGATGCAAGGCTATGGTACCCCCATCTACACGAACGTTACCTATCCTTTCAGGAATGTGCCGCCTTTCATTCGCGGCCAGGAGGGCTACACCGTAGTGAACGAGCCCAATGCTGTAGGCAGTTACCGCCGTACCATCAAGGTGCCTGCCTCATGGAACGGACGCGAAATATATCTCCATTTCAACGGCATTTATAGTGCTGCCTACGTTTGGGTGAATGGCCAGAAGGTCGGTTATACGCAAGGTCCTAACAATGATGCTGAGTTCGATGTAACCCGCTACCTCAAGACCGGAGCCGAAAACCTTGTTTGTGTTGAAGTCTATCGTTGGAGT
>JAGCNQ010000053.1 GCA_017645845.1 Bacteroidaceae bacterium | reverse complement strand
GCTGATAACCGCCTTCACGCTGATAACCGCCTTCACGGGGCTGATATCCCTCGCGGACTATTCTTGGACGACGTGGACGGCCATCTTCACGAGGCTGATAGCCACCTTCTCGATTATATCTTGGACTATAGCCATTACCTTGAGCGGACTGGCTATAACCTTCGTTTCTGTAACCCTGAGGACGATAGCCATCCCGGCGACCGCCATTCTCTGAATCGGAGAATTTCTCTCTCCAGTTTTCTTTCTCGTTAATCATCTTAGCATTTACAATTAAAACATTTTACTAATTACCATTTGTTACCCCATACTTCTCGGGGCAAACAGTGTTTTTCTGAACTCTCAAATTCTAATTGTTGACTTTTAATTTTTAATTATTATTATTTAAATTCCTGTATAGCTATAGGGAGTGATGGCGCGCAGTTCTTCCTTCACGGATTCGTTGACGTCAAGCTCTTCTATAAAGTTCCTGATGGTTGATTCGTCGATGCCCTTGCCGGTGCGGGTAAGCGCCTTGAGTGCTTCGTAGGGGTGCGGATAGGCTTCTCGGCGCAGGATGGTCTGGATGGCTTCTGCACAGACAGCCCAGCAACCCTCCAGGTCGCGGCGAATGGCCTCTTCGTTGAGAACAAGCTTGCGCAAACCCTTCAAGGTACTCTGGATGCTGATGAGCATGTGTCCCATCGGCACACCGACGTTGCGAAGCACAGTGCTGTCGGTGAGGTCGCGCTGCAGACGGCTGATAGGCAATTTCTGACTGAGGTGCGACAGGATAGCATTGGCGATGCCCAGATTGCCCTCCGAGTTCTCGAAGTCAATGGGATTAACCTTATGCGGCATAGCGCTCGAACCCACCTCACCGGCCTTTATCTTCTGGCGGAAGTACTCCATCGAAACATACTGCCAGAAGTCGCGGTCCAAGTCAATGATGATGGTATTGATGCGCTTCATGGCATCGAAGACAGCTCCAAGGCAGTCGTAGTTACTTATCTGCGTCGTATATTCCTCGCGCTCCAGTCCGAGGCTTTCGCTGACGAAACGGCAACCGAAATCGCGCCAGTCATACTGCGGATAGGCCACATGATGGGCGTTGAAGTTGCCAGTCGCTCCGCCAAACTTAGCCGTGAGGGGGCTGGTGCGAAGCATATCAAGTTGGCGCTGCAGACGATAGACGAAGACCATCACCTCCTTGCCCAGACGTGTGGGACTGGCAGGCTGTCCGTGAGTCTTGGCCAGCATGGGAACGTCTTTCCACTCATCAGCGTACTGTCGCAGTTGTGCGATGAGTTCTTCAATGAGCGGGTAATAGACCTGTTCCAGCGCCTCCTTGATGCTTAGGGGCACACTGGTGTTGTTGATATCCTGACTGGTCAGGCCAAAGTGGATGAATTCTTTGTAAGAGTCCAACCCGCCTATCTCATCAAACTTCTCCTTGATGAAGTATTCAACAGCCTTTACGTCGTGGTTAGTGACTGCCTCGATATCCTTGACGCGCTGTGCATCCTGTCCCGTGAAGTTATGGTAGATATCGCGCAGTTGCTCGTCGCTGACGGGGAAGCCCTTCAGTTGCGGCAGGGGCAGGTGAACGAGGGCGATGAAGTATTCCACCTCCACGCGGACACGATAACGGATAAGGGCATACTCGGAGAAGTACGCAGCCAACGGCTCGGTCTTGCCTCTGTATCGCCCGTCAATAGGCGAAACGGCAGTCAGCATATCCAGTTCCATATAATGTTAGAATCCAAAAGTCAAGATAACGATAATCACTCTCTCTCAAAAACGGGTGCAAAGATACAACAAAAAATTAAGAATGAAGAATGAAGAATGAAGAATTATTCCGGTGATTGCATTTTTTTTCTTTTCACTCTTCATTTTTCATTTTCCACTTTTCACTTTTTCATTTTTTTGTCGTATCTTTGTTCTCGAAAACAACAAAAAAAATAACAATTATGGAGAAAATCATCGGACTTATTGATGCACCATTCACTCCTTTTTACGAGAATGGCGATGTAAACCTTGAACCCATCCCCGCCTATGCAAAGATGCTGCAGAAGAACGGACTGAAGGGTGTTTTTATCAACGGCAGCAGCGGAGAAGGCTATATGCTCACTCCAGAAGAGCGTATGCGTTTGGCTGAGGCATGGGTGGCGGCTGCCCCAAAGGATTTTAAAGTCATCGTGCATGTGGGCAGTTGCTGTGTGCGCGAGAGCCGCAGACTGGCCGAGCATGCACAGAAGATCGGAGCCTGGGGCATTGGCGCTATGGCACCCCCGTTCCCTAAAATAGGACGCATCGAGGAGCTGGTGAAGTACATCGAAGAGATAGCCTCGGGAGCTCCCGCCCTACCCTTCTACTACTATCACATCCCTGCCTTCAACGGTGCCTACCTGCCTATGGTGAAGTTGTTGGAGGCTGTGGACGGACGCGTGCCCAACTTTGCAGGCATCAAATACACCTTCGAAAGCATGTATGAGTACAATCAGTGCCGCCTCTATAAGAATGGGAAATACGACATGTTGCACGGTCAGGACGAGACCATCCTGCCCTGCTTGGCAATGGGTGGTGCACAGGGCGGTATCGGAGGTACAACCAATTATAACGGCAAGAACCTAGTGGGCATCATCGAGGCATGGAACCGTGGCGACCTGGAAGCGGCACGTGCATTGCAGAACTATTCGCAAGCGGTCATTAACGTCATCTGCCATTTCCGTGGCAACATTGTTGGTGGTAAGCGCATCATGAAGCTCATCGGCCTCGACCTTGGTCCAAACCGCACCCCGTTCCAGAACATCACTCCAGAGGAAGAGGTACAACTTCGCAAGGAACTGGAGGAGATTGGGTTCTTCCAGCATTGCAATGAGTTTTGATTGATTCGCTTCGTTCTTCAGAAACATACATTATATTTATGGATATAAACGAAAAAGCAGGCTTCTATCGCCTTTCGTGGTTACAACGCATTGGGTATGGCTCGGGTGACCTGGCACAAAACCTCATCTTCCAAACGGTGGCATGTTACTTGATGCTCTATCTTACCACAGTATTGAAGATTAACCCTGCCTTTGTCAGTGGACTAATACTCTCAGTCCGACTCATTGACTGCTTCTGGAGCCCTATAGTTGGGCGTTACATTGACAATCGCAATTCCAAGTTAGGCAAGTATCGTTCATACCTCCTCTACGGCGGTATTCCTCTTACGGTAGCCGCATGCCTATTGATGCTTCCCCAGGCTGCTACATGGTCCGCGAGTATGAAGATTGTCTATGCGACAGTCAGCTATACTGTGCTGAGCATGATATATTCAGTGGTAAACATACCCTATGGTTCCATCATGGCAAGTATGACCCGTGATAACGATGAAGTGCTGAAGCTTACATCCACACGAATGGTCTGCGCCAATATCGGTCAGATAGTTGTACAGGCCGGTTTCCCCATCGGACTCGCAATTGTTGCCCATACTGTCATCGACTGGAACCAGGCGACATTTATGGCCATTGGTACGATTCCTGCTTTCATCATCCTGCCATCTTTGCCAATGTTGAAGAATTGGTTAGGTAAAAAAGGACTTTACTATCTGCTTCTCTCAATCGGCTTCATCGGATTTGCCATATTGTTTACCGTAGGCAAGTTCTTTGACGTGGAGAGTTGCAATACACTAGTTCAGACGGCAAAGGTTATGACCGGTGTCGGACTGCTTGTGGGCTCCCTGATGTGGGCACTGGTCCCTGAAGTAATTACTGAAGCTGAATATCGTACAGGGAACAGACCTGCAGCCACAGTAAATGCCCTTGCCGGTGTTGCTTTCAAGGCAGGTTTTTCAATAGCCGGTTGGATTACTCCATTGGTAATGGGAATGATAGGCTTTAACTTGGCAAGCGAGGAATCGGCCTTACCTATAGACCCGAATGCATGGTTCACTGTTACTTGCGTTTTTGCCATCATCGGTTTTGTCCTCTTGCTTCTTTGCTTCATGGGTTGTAAAGAGAGAATCGCAACAACACCGGAGAAACCTGTCACATACGGTGAGATGTTTGCAGAATTCAAGGCAAATAAGTGCCTTCAACTAGTGCTTAGCATCTTTGTTGTGGTATTCCTTGCATCATTTATCAGCGCACCGGTAAACGCCTATTATACTAAACTGGCTAATTATTCAGCAATTGCACAAAATGCAATACTATGGTTCACCTGCATCATTCCTGCTATTCTTCTCATTGTTGTAGGATTCCTTATCTATAAGTACCCGCTAACGGATGAGAGACTCGATGAAATCAACAAAGAAATCGAAGCAAGGTCTCTATAAACTCAACAACTGACTGTAAACTCTAAATATTCAACTCCAAACTAAAATGAATCCCCGTTATCTTTTCCCCAACGATTATATGGCCGACCCGTCGGTCCATGTGTTTAACAACCGCCTCTATATCTACCCCTCGCACGACCGCGAAACGGGTGCTGCCTTCGACGACGACGGCGGACACTTCCAGATGCGCGACTACCATGTGCTGTCGCTCTCGGGCAATCCCCTTGAAGCCGAAGTTACCGACCACGGGGTGATTCTGGATGTTGACCAAGTGCCCTGGGCAGAGAAACAAATGTGGGACAACGATGTGGTGGAGAAGAACGGCCGCTACTACCTCATCTTCTCGGCTAAGGACTACAACGGCGTCTTCCATTTGGGCGTTGCTGTCAGTGAGCAGCCCGAAGGTCCCTTCATCCCTCAGGAGCACCCCATCCGCGGTTCATTCAGCATAGACCCTTGCGTCTTCAAGGACGATGATGGCGAAATATACTGTTACTTTGGTGGCCTTTGGGGTGGGCAGCTGCAATGGTATCAGACTCCCTCTATGTTGACAAAGGAAGGCATTGATTTGGGCCCCGCTGCTGACAAAAAGACTCAACTCTTCTGTCCAGCAGATGTACCTGCCTTGCCATCGTTTGTGGTACGCATGAGCGATGATGTCCTGCAATTTGCCGAGGCGCCGCGTTCTGTCGTCATCGTTGATGAGAACGGCGAACCTCTCAAGGCTGGCGACCCGCATCGGTTCTTCGAGGCATCGTGGATGCACAAGTGGAATGGACGCTACTATTTCTCCTACTCTACTGGCGACAGTCACTTGCTCTGCCTCGCTGTCGGCGACAATCCTTACGGACCTTTCCGCTTCAAGTGCGAACTGTTGCAGCCCGTTGTGGGCTGGACCACACATCACAGCATTGTACGCTACGAAAGCCGATGGTGGCTCTTCCACCATGACTGCGTTCCCTCAAACAACATTACTCACCTCCGAAGCCTCAAGGTAAAGCCTCTGGACGACATGCTGTTCGAATAAGTTCTGCGTCGCAGCAGTAGCACTACGTCACACTGCCTATATAAAAACAGATTTTCAGCGGGCGCTGCAATTCCTTTCGGCGGGTGCTGCGGATATTTTCAGCGGCCGCTGAAAATGTTTTCACCGCCCGCTGCAAATCCAAAGACCGCGGTGACTCTCCCTAAAGACCCCGGTCTTTCTCCCTATTCAGCAGGCTCTTTTCCCCTATTGACCCTGCTCTTTTCTCCTACTCAGTAGACTCTTTCTTCTCGCTAAGCATGCACCCTTTGCGTGAAGGAACGTGCATGTAGTACATCAAATACAGTCTTAAGAAATACTAATCTGTTATTACCCAATCATACTTCTTCACCCAGCGCCAGACGGTGGCGCGGGAAAGGTTTGTCATGTTGTGGATTTGCGAATTGGTCAGGCCGATGCACATGAGGTAGCAGACTTGCTGCTGCTGTTCCGTATAACTGCCTAACTCTTTCACCAGCTTATCCTTGAACGATGGGTAAAGCTCATCAACAGCATGATAGAGTTGCTTCCAATCATCAGGTGTCATTTCTTTCTTACCCGTTGAGGACTTTCGGATAGCATCGATGACTTCCTCTGCCGTTCCTTCCAAATCCGTCTGGTGCATCAGCTTGATGATTGCCTTGTTTTGTTCTTCCCGCTCTGCCAGTTGCTGCTCCCTCGCTTTGTTCTCTTCCAAAAGTGCAACGACGTCCTTCAGATGTCTGTTCCTCTTCCATATATAGTAGATGTAGCCGAGACAAGCCAACAACAAAGTCGCGAGGCAGACCACGATGAGTGTCGTCTTGTAGCGTTCCTTCTCGTCTTTCAGCTCCTGCTCCTTCTTCTGGTCAAGGTGATACTTGTATTGGTTGTTGACCGTTGCCGCCAGCTCTTGACGCTTCCCGAAGT
>JAGCNQ010000052.1 GCA_017645845.1 Bacteroidaceae bacterium | reverse complement strand
CGGGACATCAACCAATCGGAACCTGCTCAACAGACTTGCCGAATACAGGAAAAGTCAAAATAAAAGTATTAATGGGAGTTCTCTATTCCGGCGATTTAGGACATTATGCAAATAATACTTCTTATAAAAAAACATTGATAGAGTAATGAGAATGAAAAACGTAATCAAAATCCTTGCCGTGGTGGTGCTGGGATGTTCTATGTCTTGCCGGGGCAAAAGCGATCAGCGTGTCAGTGAGCAGTGTCAGGACAGCATTGAGTTGCGTAAGTCTATTCATTTAAGCAAGTGCTATGCCTACCATTTAATTGCAAATGACAGTGTGAAAGAAGGTATCAACATCCTGAACTCTCTTTGGAAGAAGTACCGCATTGACGACATGATACCTTGTGGGATAGGAGCGGCTTACTACAAGATGGAGCAACATGACTCGGCTTTTCACTGGTTTCAAATAGCAGAAGAATACATTGATAGCCTGATAAGGATAAAACCCTCAGAAAGTTTACTGCGAGACAAGTTGCCATTAGCCTACATACTGAGGGGCAAAGAGGCGGCGAAAGAAATTGAAAAGGCAATGTCTGAGGAATCACGCCAGCAGGCACAAACCTTCTTTGAAACTCATCCCAATCCTGAGGATTTCTTGGAGAACGCCGTCCTTAATGTCTTCGAGGCGTACAAGGACAATAACTATGTGAGATAACACGAACCCATGAGAATCTGTTCTCCCTGATATTGTTCACATTGAATAAAGGAACACCTACAGGATATTCTTCTTACCTAATAACGTATTGACTTAGTCGTAAAGGATTACCCAAAGTATATAGGAGGTAAATCTATGAAACCACACATTCTGTTAGTAATAACCGGCGCAATCATTCTGTGCGGGTGCTCGCAGAGAGAGAAAGGGACAGCAGGGCAAGGCAGCATGCAGCAGGCGGAACATGAGCGCCAGAGCAGTGAGCTCTCCGACAGTTTGTTGCCTGTGCAGGTATATGTATTCAACTATTCCGATCCTTCGTTCCCGTGCGAGCCGGAGGGCGGTGCCATGATAAAGGGATTTGATACAGACGGGAATGGACGCCTGTACATTGCCGGAGGGAGTCCTATCCGCCTCGCATGCTACAATGGCCAAGAGAAGCAGTATGACGTTGTCATCTCCGATGCAAAAAGCAATGAGGCCATAATGAGCTTGCACGGAGACAGTATCCTGTTCGTAGAAGAGAGTGTGCGACGCATTGCTGTCCTCTCGAAAGACGGCACGGGTGATGTCCGACACTACAACCTGCCTCTCAAGGTAACCGACAGCATCATGAGCGGCGCATTTCGAGGCGGCGATTTGGAACTGGAGGTGTATGACAACAGCGTAGTGGCTCACAACCACGAAGAGTTCACAAAGAACACACATATATATCTGTTCCCTGCCCAAGGTTCCTGGGGGAAGAAGAAGATATGTGACGACACAAACAGACTCCAAAACTCTCGGGAGTTCCTTTCCGATGAAGCAAGGGAAAAGCTGGAATTCTATGACTACAAGGGATTGTATCACGGGATGCATATCTTCTACAGACATGAATTGTATCTTGGCGACATTGCCCTTGTGGACAGGTCGGGACATATCAGGGCAGAGGCTTCGTTTGCGCAGATGCCGCCCATTAGTACATGCTGCGGGGAGGACGAGCATATCGGCTGGTACTCATCAGGGAACCTCTATCGAGTTAAGGGATACAGCTTCTTCCTCAGTGCCTACGACAACAAGGAGGAAACCATATCTTTCCTTGAATATGACTTAAAGCCACTTTATTATTCCCTATTATGATGGTGCGTTTCTTGTTGTCTATTGCTCTTATCCTCTTACTGTCCGGTTGCGACTTCGAGCCAAGGGATGTGACCTTCTATGTATGGGAAGAAGAATGTTGGAACGACGTCGGGCGGACTCAAACAATCGTTAAGTGGATTCGAACGACGTCGGGCGAGCTTGCATAATCATTAAGCGAGGCAGAACGAGGGAGGAATAACCTCGACTAATTGTTAAGTGACCTTGAAACGACGTCGGGCGAACTCGCATAATCATTAAGCAACCAAGAACGACGTCGGGCGAAATTGCATAATCATTAAGCGGCGCGGAACGACTTCCGTTTAAACTTACATAATCATTAACTAACAAAAACACAATTATGGCTGAATCTAATCAATTGAATCATGCATGGTTGGCTTTTCTGGCCAATCCGCACCACGACGGCACGACGCAACAGATTGACGATTTCCTGCAGCCATATCCTGGCAGTAAGATTGTTTTGATTAATGGAGCTAAAATACAAAAGCCCTTTGCTACACCGATAGGAGTTGAATTCGTAATAAATAGGGGTTCAATAGAATAATTCTAACCGCAAGTGTTGTGATTATTGAAAAAATATCTAACTTTGCAACATCAAATCTATTAAATCAATACTGTTATGAAAAAGAATAGTGGTAATTTAATAACTGGAATGAGCACGAATCCTTACTTCGCGCCGTTTGGGATTTGGAATATGAATAAAATTCTTTTATTAGTTTTATGCATATTCTCTAGCAACATCTTATATGCACAAAATGATGAACCTGATTTCCCTGAGACGGTGAACATTGACGGATTGCTATATAATTTGTCTGAATATTCACATACTGCAATGGTAGCCAATGCGAATAGCTGGGAAGGAGAGTTGGTTATTCCTGAACAGGTAACTTATGAGGAACAGGAATATACTGTAAACAAGATTGAATGGCTCGCTTTTGATTTTTGCAAAACGCTGACCAAAGTGAGGATTCCCAAGACAGTGACAGAAATACAGCATTATGCAGGTTATGATGATTGCAAGAATCCTTTTTGTGGGTGCAACAGTTTAGAGGCAATTGAGGTTGACGAAGAAAATCCCAGTATGTGCTCGGTTGACGGTGTCCTGTTTAACAAGGATAAATCCAGACTTTATTGCTATCCTGCGGGAGCAAGAGCGACGACTTATAATGTGCCAGATAACGTTAAATGGATAGGTGGCGATGCATTTGCCCATAATGATTATCTATGCACCGTTGTAATTCCCAATAGCGTCACTCATATGGGTTTTGGAGTTTTCGAGAACTGCAGTAACCTGAAATCTGTAAGACTTTCTGAAAGCCTAGAATACATAGGTGCCTATACATTCGATAAATGTGAAAGTTTGCGTGTCCTTGATATCCCCCAAAGTGTGAGAGGATTTGAAGAAAGCGTATTCCGCTGGACTCACCTTGATGCATTGGTAGTCAGAGGGACTTTCTCTGGAAATCTACGATATGATACCTTCTATTCTGTAAGCAATTCCATGATTATTTACGCACAGACTTCAGAGATTCCAAAGTTCAAGAGAGTATTCTCCGGCACAGTCTTGCCATTGGAAGAATACGATGCATCTATCTATACTCCTGTGAACAACATCAGCCCCTCACTCACTAAAGGGGGATTCATCTACGACCTTCAAGGCCGCAAACTTTCCGGCAAGCCCGCTCGCGGCATTTACATCGAAGACGGGAAGAAAAAGGTGATGAAATAAAACCTCTGCCCGCTGGCGGAAACTTTCAATCAGATTGAACATATCCAAAAGCTCTTGGAAACACTCAATCAGTGATTGAACAAATCCAAGAGTTCTTAGAAACTCTCAAGCGTGAATTGGACAAATCCAAGAGTTCTTGGAAACACCCAAGCGTGAATTGGGCAAATCCAAGAGTTCTTAGAAACTCTCAAGCGTGAATTGGACAAATCCAAGAGTTCTTGGAAGAATTAAGCGCGGAAAGATTTTTGTCGGTTGTCGGAGCCGCCTATATATAGCGGCACCGACGACCGACAGGAATCCGCCAAGTTTATTTCCATTGGTGCTTTTGGCAATTCCAAGGCGCAAAGCTCTGGAAAAATTGAAAAAGTAAAAAATTAAAAAAATGAAAAATTAAAAGGGAAGGGAATTAACGGCCTGAAAGGGGCTTTTTCCTCCTCCTCGGGAGAAGTTTTTTACTTTTTCAATCTTTCAATTTTTTACTTTTTTCCAGAGAGGGGAGATATATGTCGCCCTAAAGGGGCAAAAGCATTATTCCTATCGGAACTTGCTGGCCTTTCAGGCCGTTGGTTCCCTTGCAGCCACGCGAGGGAACAAGTGCAGTCTCGCGAGGGAACAAATGCAACTACGCGAGGGAGTAAAAGCCTGTTTTGCAGAAAGAGAAAGGCCGTTTCTCTCACAGCAAAAGGCCGAAACGCAAAAGCTTCCTATTTATTTTTTTCGATTTTAATATCACTATATCACACTCGTTGATTGTCAGAGCGTTATGGTGTGATATTGTGATATTAAAGTGCCGATTTTGGATAAAAAAGGGAGCAGATTTATTCCTGTACGGAGAAAAAATTATTGCTCCGCAGAGAAAAAATATTTCCTGTGCGCTGCAATAAAAAGTTTAAGGAGTTTAAGAGGTTTAAGGAGTTTAAGGACTCTGTCACGCTGTCACACAGAGATGTCCCCGCCCCTCGGCACTTAGGTCGGAGCGGGTGAGATGGTGGAGTACAGTTGGGATGCAGTAAGGCGCGCTTTTTAATGCAAGGCGCGCTTTTTTTGTAAGTTTTGGTCTGCAAAGTTTTGCAGTGTCGGAAAAAAGAGCTAACTTTGGGTGCGAAAAAGCTAAAACTAAAGTATAGTTATTATGAAACTGAACAGACGTTCCTTTATTACGAAAAGTGCGGCAGGTGCTGCTCTTTTCAGCATTATGCCCCGTGAAGTGCTGGGTAAAATGGGAGGCAACAACAACTACATTGCTCCTAGCGACCAACTGACACGCGGCTTGATTGGTGTGGGCGGCATCGGCCGCTCGGGTTCTCATTTCATCAGCGACCAGAACTGCCGTCTCGTGGCTCTCTGCGATGTTGACCAGAAACATCTCGACTCTGCCGTCGCAGCAGCCAAGCAGAAGTGGGGCGAAGAGCTGAAGGCTTATCACGATTTCCGTGATCTCATCCACGACCCCAACGTAGATATTGTTCACATCGCCACTCCACCACATTGGCACGGCCTGATGTCCGTCATAGCTGCCAATGCCGGCAAGGACATCTTCTGCGAGAAGCCCATGACGCGTACCATCGGCGAAGGCCGACGTGTGGAGGAGGCTGTTAAACGCAATGCCCGCGTCTTCCGCCTGAACACCTGGTTCCGCTTCAAGGACACTTTCTACGGACTCGGCACAGAAGTGAAGCCGCTGAAGAAACTCGTTGACAGCGGTCTGCTCGGCTGGCCCCTGAAAGTGCGCATCTCCGGTGCGACAGGCTTTGCCTGGAAATTCTTCTGGGTAGGTAAGGAGAACCTCGAAGTGCAGCCCGTTCCCAAGGAACTGGACTACGACCTCTGGCTCGGCCCGGCTCCCTACAAGCCTTACAACATCCACCGTACGCACCAGACCTTCCGCGGCTACTTCGATTATGACGGCGGCGGTTTGGCCGACATGGGTCAGCACTACATCGACCCCGTTCAGTACATCCTGGGCAAGGACGACGAGTTCCCCATCAAGGTTGAGATTGACGCTCCGCAGCAACATCCCGACGCTGTCGGCATCTGGAGGAACATTACCTATACCTACGCTGACGGTTGCCAGATTATCCTGGAAGGCGAGGGCTTCGAGAGCGAAGGCAAGGTGCCCTATATCGAGGGACCGAAGGGCAAGGTCTATAAGGGCTTCGAGTGCACCATCCCCAATGTGCAGCAGATTATCAACGAGTTGCCCGACCCAGAGGAGCGCAACACCGACTTCCTGGAGTGCGTACGTACCCGCCGTCAGTTCGCCCTCAACGAGAGCAACGGCCATCACAGCGCTACCATCGTCAATATCGGCGTATGTGCATTGCGACTCAACCGCACGCTCAACTTCGACCCGAAGACGCAGACCTTCATCAATGACGATGAAGCCAACCGTCTCGTCAACCAGCCGATGCGCGGCGAATGGGGAAAGCTTATCTAAAGACCCCCTCTAACTCCCCCCTTGAGGGGGAGAATAAAGACCACACTTAAAGTGAAAGGTGAAAAGTTACAAAGAAATTAAGATTTAAGTATTTTAACTTTTTAACGTTTTAACATTTTAACCTTAACAAGATGAAACGTACATTATATATTTTATTAGCAGCGATTTTGCTGAGTATGCCTTCCTTTGCACAGGATGCACGCAATCGCTCTACCGAGACCATCGTTCAGGATGTGCTCGCACTTGTGCCTATACAGAAACAGGCCGACTTTAACACCGAGATGCAGCCCCTCGTTCAGGCTGCGCCAAAATCTATCACAATGCTTGCCGCTATGCTCAAGCCTGCAGCTCAGCGCGTTAATGCCAAGGTGGAATATGCCATTCACGGCGCCGTTGCCTATGCCGGCACGAACGAGGCATGGGCTTCTGCCGTGCGCGAAGGACTCAAGCAGGCCATCGCCGCTCAGAGCGACAAGGATGCCAAGCAGTTCCTGGAGAATGAGTTGCGTCTGCTTTCCAAGGAGAATGACGTCACCTACGTTGCTCAGGAAGGTGCAAAACCTTACGCTCAGGCTTACGACAAACTCGTCAGCCTTGGCGATAATGCAGGAAAAGAAATAGCAAAGGCCGTGAAGGGCAAGGACCATGCCCTGCGTATGCAGGCCTTGAAGTTCGCTACAGCCCAAGGACTCGTGACCGACGAACTGGCTGCCAGCGTAGTCAAGAAGTATAAGTCCCTCAGCGAAGAAGCCAAGTGCGATGTCCTCTACTGGCTCGGCGACAACAAGATTAAGGGTCAGAAGGCTCTGCTCGCTAATGTCGCCACCCAAGCAGGCAAGCCCGCAAAGGCTGCTATCGAGGCTCTGGGTAAGATTGGCGGAGCGGATGCCGAGAAGGTGCTTATCGACCAGCTTGGCGGCGCAAACAATGCCGAGGCCTTCCGCGCCCTTTGTTCCTTCCCCGAGAAGCTGAACCTACTGGAGCCGCTGAAAGCTGCACAAGGCGACAAGAAGCTCTCCCTGATGAAGCTTGCTTCTGCACGCCACTACACAGATGCAGCTAAGGATATCTTCGCCCTCACTCAAGACAAAACATACGGAGAGGCCGCACTCGATGCCCTGACTGGAGTGGCAACACCGAATCTGTCAATACCCATTATGGGTGCATTGGCTACCACTCAAGACACTCAGAATATTTCAAAGTGGCAAAAAGCCGCATCTGCCAGTCTCCAAACACTTTCTATAGATGACCAGTACAAGGAAATTGCACAGTTCGTAAGCCAACCCTCTATGCCCAACAAGGAACGTCTCTATTCCCTGCTCGCTGCAACAGGTACAGATGCCGCTATAGCCGATTTGGAAAAGATAGGCGATGCGGCTGCTATAGAAGCACTCGGCAAGGCTGATAACTACAAGGCAGCGAAGCCTCTGCTCGCTGCTGCTAAGAAAGGCGACGAGAAGGCCCTGATGAACTACGTTCGTCTGGTCAGCAACAAGGAAAAGAATCTGGACAGCCGCTCCTCTAGGCTCAGCGAGGCCTATACTTTGGCAAAGACAACAGCAGACAAGAAGAGTATCATCGAAAAACTCGGCCAGACACCTACCCGCAATGCTTTCCTACTCGTCAGCAAACAACTCGACGACAAGGAACTTGGCTACACAGCCGCTACAGCCGCTAAGGAAATTATCACCAAGACCACGGAAGACATTGAATACGATGTCGTCAAGTCCAGCCTCGAAAAATGCATCAACATCTTCAAGGCTACAGGCGATGCCGACGACGGTTATGCTGTAGATGCTCTCCGCCAGAAACTCTCTGAGATGCAACCAGCTCCTGTCTATGTCCTCTCCGATGAAGAGAAGAAGCAGGGCTTCGAACTCCTCTTCGACGGTACGAACCTCGATAACTTCGTAGGTAACAAGGTAGGCTATGTGCCCATCAACGGCTGCATTAATGTTACGGCCAACTATGGAAATGAAAGCAACCTTTACACAAAGAAGGAGTATCGCGACTTCATTTTCCGCTTCGAGTTCTGCTTCCTACGCCCAGGTGTCAATAATGGTGTGGGTATCCGTACTCCGATGGGTGTCGATGCTGCCTACTATGGTATGTGCGAGAGCCAGATACTTGACCACGACGACCCCATCTATGCTGGCCTTCGTGAATATCAGGTGCACGGCTCCGTCTATGGCGTCATCCCAGCCAAGCGCATCAAACACAAGCCTCTGGGCGAGTGGAGCGAAGAGGAAATCCGCGTACAGGGCAACCACATCACCGTTACCGTCAATGGTGAAGTCATCGTGGATGGCGATATCAAGGAAGCCTGCAAGGGACATAACGTAGCGCCCGACGGAAGTGAAAACAATCCCTATACCGTTGACCACAGGAACCATCCCGGAATGTTCAACAAGACGGGACACATCGGTTTCCTCGGTCATGGTGCCGGTCTCAAATTCCGCGCTGTTCGTGTCCTCGACCTTAGCAAGAAAAAATAAAAACTGCTTTGGCAGAAAACCGATGGAAAGGGAGATGGAGATTATTCTTCATCTCCCTTTTCTTCTTGTACAGGAATCTCCTCTTCGAAATAAGTCTGTTGCTGTTCGTCATCGGATGCATCAGAAGATGAGGACGAGCCGGAGAAATCATAGTCAAAGGTCGTGGTATCCGGACGATGATAGGAATAACTGGAGCCTGTCCATAGACGCGAGTCAATGCCATTTGCTGGCGGGAACTTGACGCGATACTTGCTGAAATGCTCGTCTGAAAGGACGCTCTGAATGAACTCTCCGAAGATGGGAAGTGCCGTTTTGCTGCCTTGGCCAAGTTGCCCTGTACGGAAATGTATGCTAGGATACTCGCCACCTACCCAGGCTCCGCCTACAAGTTTGGGTGTAACACCAACGAACCAGGCATCGGCATGATTGTTGCTGGTGCCTGTCTTGCCTCCGAACTCCGTATCGGCATAGAAGGGACGGATGTAATTCCAAAGACCGCTGGAAGTACCTGAAAGCCCTCCTGCCAGCATCCTTTGCATGAGGAAAGCTGAACGATAGGGAATGGCCTTCTTCTCGTTCTTCCGAGCCTGATAGATAAGGTTGCCGTCACGATCCTCGATACGTTCTACCAGAAGTGGCATATTATAGCGTCCATCATTGGCAACAGTACAGTAGCTGTTGACCAGTTCCAGCAGGTTGACTTCACTACTGCCAAGTACCATAGAGCGCATTTCCTGCAACTTCGTCTTGATACCCATCGCGTATGCAGTCTTGGCAATATTGTGAACGCCGCACTCCATACCCACACGTACAGCTACAGAGTTGATGCTCATCGCAAAGGCACTCTTGAGTGAGATTTCCCTGTTGGTGAAATAGCCGTCGGCATTGTGCGGTGCCCAAACCTTAGGTTTTCCAGCTATGGTATCAACATAAGCCACATAGGAATCTAGGCGATGGTCTATGGGATTAAGTCCCTGATTCATGGCTTCGGTATAGACAAAAAGTTTGAAAGTAGAACCAGGCTGATGCACCGCGCGAACATTATCCACCTGCCAGGAATGGAAGTCAATATCACCCACCCAAGCACGCACAAAACGAGTATCGGGTTCAATCGCCACAAAGCCTGTATGCATAAAACGCAACATGTAGCGAACAGAGTCAATGGTGCTCATCTCCTGCTGTATAGGACCATTGTAGCTGAAGAGACGTACAAGATGCGGCTGATGAAGATAGAAGTTAATGGAGTCGGTATTACCCTGATACTTTGAATCCAGGTATTTGCCGTATGGCGAGCGGCGTGCAATGTCTTCGGCAAAGTTTGAAATCTCCTGCCGGTGCGCATTCTGCCAAGGGTTAATGCGTCCCCAATGATCATTAAATCGTTTTTGTATGACTTGCATCTGCTTCTGCACAGCAGCCTCGGCGTAGGCCTGCATCCGCGAATCAATGGAAGTGTAGATTCGTAGGCCTCCAGCATCGAGATCCAATTTACTGATGGCATCATAACCAGGCACAAATCCTTGGGTGCAGAGCGCATCAATGTAACTTTTGAGTGCCTCGCGGAAATAAGGTGCCATACCATCCTGATAGCTCTCACTGGTACGTGTCCGCAAAGCGACGGGTAATGCTAACAGAGAATCGAACTGAGCTGGCGAAGCCTCCATTCCGTTTAGAAAGATGTGGTGATGGTCATACACCAGTTGCAATACCGTGTTCCTGCGCTGCAAACTGTTCTGTGGATTCAGACGCGGATTATAATAACTGGTTGCTTTGAGCAGTCCTACAAGCGTTGCCGCCTGTTCGTAGGTTAACTTATCCGGCGTAGTTCCGAAATAGGTGCGTGCTGCAGTCTTGATACCATAAGCATTGCTGCCAAAATCAACAGTGTTGAGATACATCGTCAATATATCTTCCTTCGAAAATAGCCACTCAAGTTTCAGTGCAACATTCCATTCCTTGGCCTTCATGACCAGAATCTTGATGCCGGGCAGACGCCCCAGTAACCCGGTAGAGTATTGTGTGCGGACACGAAAGAGATTCTTCGCCAACTGCTGTGTAATGGTACTGGCACCTCGGGCACGTCCAAAGAGAATATCCCTCCCAGCAGAGAAGAGTCCGATGACATCAATGCCGTGATGCTGATAAAAGCGTTCATCCTCAGTATCGATAAGGGTGCGAATCAGGATGGGCGATATCTCCTCGTATGTGACAGGTGTACGATTTTCGTTGAAGTATCGTCCCATGAGTACTTCGTCGCAAGTATAAACCTCCGAAGCCTCATTTACTACTGGGTCTTTGATATCATCGAAGCCTGGTGAGCGTCCGAAGAGGTAACAGAAGTTACAATCCACGCAGACAAAGAACATAATGACAATGACAAAGAAGGTTGCAATCCAAGCCGCCGTCTTCTTGTACCAGGGACCGGAATATATTCTACGGAAAAAATCCGAGAATGAAATTAGAGAGGCTTTTAAATTCATCGTTCTCTATTTAAGAAGTTGAAAGATGTCGTCTATTTGATTGGGATGAAACCACTGTATGCTTGTGTCGTGAGCGAACCACGTCATCTGTTTTTTTGCATAGTCGCGAGTATTCTTTTTAATTTTCTCTATGGCAAGGGGCAAATCCCAATCTCCATCAAGATAGCGGAAAAGTTCCTTGTAACCAACAGTGTTAAGCGCGTTCTCCTTACGAAAGGGATAAAGGCGACGGGCCTCATCGAGTAGTCCTTCTTCCATCATGATATCCACACGCTTGTTGATTCGGTCGAAAAGTTCTTGACGCTCGCGCCGCAGACCAATCTTTACAATACGAAAGGGACGCGGTTTACGTTCCTTTGTCAGGAAAGAAGAATAAGGTTGTCCTGTCGTATAGCAAACCTCCAGTGCATGCACAACACGCTTGGGGTTACGTGTGTCGGCTGTATGGTAATAATAGGAATCAAGCAGGCGCAATTCATTCCGCATCTCATCAATGTCGCCAGCAGCCAGTCGTTGTTGAAGCGTCTTACGTACTCCTGCATCGACAGACGGGATGTCATCAATACCATTGCATACGGCATCCAAATACATCATACTTCCGCCTGTAAGCAACAAGGACTGGTGTGTATCGCTAAGTTGCGCAATAAGTGAAAGCACATCCTGCTCATATTGCGCTGCACTATAGTAAGAGCCTATATCGTGCGTACCTACAAAATAATGCCTAACATGTTGCTGTTGCTCAGCAGTAGGAGCGGACGTACCAATCTCCATACCTCGGTAAATCTGTCGGCTGTCACAATTCAAGATGGGACTTCCGAGCTTCTCAGCCATCTGCAAGGCAAGTTCTGTCTTACCGACAGCCGTAGGGCCAAGCAGAACATAAAGGGTCATCACTCGTTTATCTCATAGCCTTCAAGGTCAAGCTCATCGGCCTCAAAGCCATCATCGCCATAAAAATCCTCCTCTAAAGCCTCCTCCTCAAAGTCCTCTTCTGGCTCCCTCTCGGTGGAAGGACTTTCCTGGAAGTTTCCTCTTTGGGAGGATTTGAGGAAACTATTGACACTTTGCAGTGGGGCAAGACCATGACGTCGATTTACAAAGGCCTTCTTCTCTGTCCTACCAAAGACATTTTCAGTAAGTTCCATTAGGAAGAAACGCTTGCCTTCCGGATCAAAAACATAAGCTAGACGCTGTCCTTCATCCTCAAGGAAATCACCGATGCGGGTGCGCGACATCAGATTCATATCCTCGTCATAGCCCATATCTTCACTGTCATGGAGACAAATACGTTGCTTTACGCGCCAATCTTCATCACAAATGAGGAAGCATTGCTTCTTGTGCTCCTCATACTTGCAGTCTTTCAAAATAAGCTGATGCAATTCGGAAAACTTAGCATCGTTGTCAATGAGAATCTCCAATACGAAGTCTTCTTTCTCTTGACTAAATAAGGTCAGCTTTAATGTCATATCTAGTGGTCGTTTAGTCGATTGATGATTTAAAATGCGACTTATCTGATGAAGCCACGTTCGCTATTACGTATGAAATCCAGTATGTATTCAATCTCTGGACTCATGGGGATCTCCTGCTCTACACGGTTTAAAAGGTCGTTCAACTTGCCTGTACCTTGCAAGATTGTTTGGTAGGCCAAATGAATATTATTAATGAGGTCTCTATCGAAGCCACGACGACGAAGTCCAATGGTATTGAGTCCGCAGAAAGCAGCCGGGTCACGAGCCACAAGACTATAAGGCAGAACATTCTGTGAAAAACGTGTGCCACCACCAACCATTGCATAACTGCCGACTCGACAGAACTGGTGCATCAATACACCTGCACTTAGGATAGCATTATCGTCAATAACTATCTCGCCAGCCAACTTGGTGCTGTTACCTATGATAACCCCATTACCTACGAAAGCATCATGTGCAACATGCGCTCCCTCCATCAAAAGATTATCGTTGCCAACTATCGTACGACCTTTAGCCGCAGTGCCACGATTAATGGTCACATTCTCGCGAATCTTATTGTTGTTCCCTATTTCAGCAGTAGTATCTTCTCCTTTAAACTTAAGATCTTGTGGGATAGCACCAATGACAGCACCAGGGAAGAAAATGTTGCCATCACCAATGCGAGCACCATAGAGCATTGTCACACTATTCATTAAAGTATTGTTATCACCAATAACAACTCCTTTGTCGATATAGCAGAAAGGACCAATCTCACAATTCTCGCCGATGGCAGCTTCTGGATTTATGTATGCGAGGGGACTAATCATAATTATAACTATTTAGCGATTTACAATTGGGGATGTTATTGCTTATTACTGATGATTTGAGCGGTAAAGGTTGCTTCTGCAACACAGTTCTCACCGATAAATGCATAGCCTTGCATCGTGCCGATGTTGTGGCGGAACGGTGCCACCCTTTCCACACGGAATATCAGAGTGTCGCCAGGCACGACCTTTTGGCGGAACTTGACGTTGTCGAGGCGCAGGAAGTAGGTGCTATAGGTTTCGGGATGTTCCTTGTCGTGCAGGACGAACAAGGCTCCTGTCTGTGCCATAGCTTCTATCAAGAGAACGCCAGGCATGACGGGCTCATCAGGAAAGTGTCCTAAGAAAAATGGTTCGTCGCTTGTTACATTCTTGACAGCCACGATGCTGTTCTCCTTGATATTGATAACCTTATCGACCAACTGCATAGGATAGCGGTGGGGCAGCATTTCCCTTATCTTGCCCACATCCATTAGAGGTATCTCATTAGGGTCGTACTTTGGAGCTTGAACCTCGTGCTTGCGAATTTCCTTACGCATCATACGCGCGAACTTGTTGTTGATGGTGTGTCCAGGTCTAGTAGCAATGACGCGTCCTTTGATGGGCTTTCCGATGAGCGCCATATCTCCGATGATGTCGAGCAGCTTATGTCGGGCAGGTTCATTATCCCATACCAAAGGTTTGTGCTGAATGTAACCCAAGTCGTTAGCATCATGATGCTCGGCACCAGTCAGTTTACATAGTTTGTCAACATTTTCCTGAGTAGTCTTGTGCTCATAGATGACGATAGCATTGTCCAAGTCACCACCTTTGATAAGACCTGCCATGAGGAGTTGCTCTATCTCACGGACAAAGACAAAAGTGCGAGCCGCTGCCACCTCAGTGGTAAATTTGTCCATACTGTCGAGCGTGGCAAACTGGCTACTAAGTACTTTGCCGTCAAAGGCTATCATGGTGGTGATAGAGAAATCGTCGTCAGGAAGCAAGGTGATGCAGGCACCTGTTTTGTCATCACGGAACTCCATCTTCTTCGTGATATAATAATAGTCTTTCAGAGCATCTTGTTCTGCTAGGCCTACTCGCTGTATCTCACGGACAAATGGCTCTGCGCTTCCGTCTAGAATGGGAAACTCCGGCCCATCAACCTGCATAAGCACATTATCGATGCCCAAAGCATATAGAGCGGCCAATGCATGTTCCACCGTGCTACATCGCATATCACCTTTACCGAGGACTGTGCCACGCTGTGTGTCAACTACATTCTCTGCCACAGCATCCATGATGGGCCGTCCCGGCATATCTACTCGTTGTATTTTATAGCCGTGCCCTGCTGGTGCCGGCAGGAAAGTCACCGTCAGTTTGAGGCCCGTATGGAGACCTTTTCCGCTGAGTGAAAAGCTTTCTTTGAGTGTATTTTGCTTTAACATTTTCTATTCTTTTTGATGCTACTTGATTACTTCTTTTCAGCCAGTTGTTCCTTGAGCATTTTAATTTCTTTTTTCATTTGATTCATATCTGCCCACATATCAGGCAGGTTTTTGAAGATAGCGCTGCTCTTCCAGAAGTTATGACCATCGATGGCAGGCGTACCCTGAATGGCTGCACGTTCCTTTTTGACGCTGTTGGGGATGCCGGCTTGTGCACCAGCCATCACGCGATTGGCAATAGTAGCGTGATCAGCAACACCAACTTGGCCGCCAAACATACACCATTCCCCTACCTTCGTGCTTCCTGCAATGCCGACTTGTGCCGACATTACCGTATGACTGCCTATCTCGTCGTTGTGTCCTATCTGGACCAGGTTATCTATCTTTACACCACTGTGCACAACAGTAGCTCCCATGACAGCTCTATCCACACAAGTATTGGCACCTATCTCCACGTCGTCCTCGATAATGGCTATGCCTATCTGTGGAATCTTCTCATAACCTTTTTCGGTTGGTTGGAAACCAAAGCCATCAGCACCAATGACACAGCCAGCATGAAGAATACAACGATTACCTACCTGGCAATCATGATAGATGACGGCATTACTGTAAATTTCTGTGTTTGCACCCACCCTGGCGTTTTTTCCGATGGTAACGTGTGGATGCAGGACGCAGCCTTCGCCTATCTCCACACCTTCGGCAATAGCCACGAAGGGACCGATGTAGCAATCCTTGCCAATCTTTGCAGAAGAATGAATGTAGGCAAAGTCACTGATGCCTACACGTTTGGGTTTCATACTCTCATATATTTGCAGCAACTTGGCTACAGCTTCACGAGCATCAGTTACTTTAATAAGAGTTGCCTTTACTTCTTTCTTCGGCTCGAAGTTCTGGTTTACCAATACAATGTTGCACTCTGTCTGGTAGATGTACTGTTCGTACTTATCGTCGTACAGGAAACTGATACATCCCGGTTTCCCTTCTTCTATCTTAGCGAAGTTATTGACCTTTGCTTCGG
>JAGCNQ010000051.1 GCA_017645845.1 Bacteroidaceae bacterium | reverse complement strand
TATGCTTTGAAACTGGAAGGTACCGTACGCAATACAGGTATTCACGCCTGTGGTTTCATCATTTGTCGTGACCCCATCAGCGACCATGTGCCTGTTTCCACAGCCGATGACCCAGATTTTCCTGACCGCAAGACTGCCGTTACACAATATGATGGACATGTCATCGAAAGTACAGGTCTCATCAAAATGGACTTCCTGGGCCTCAAAACACTTTCACAACTCAAGGAAGCTTGTCGCATTGTCAAGGAGGCACACGGTATAGATATCGACCTGGATAACATTCCTATTGACGACCCCTTGACCTACAAGCTTTATCAGGAGGGACGTACAGTCGGCACTTTCCAGTTTGAGTCAGCAGGAATGCGCAAGTATCTCAAAGAGCTGCATCCCACGGTATTCGAAGACCTTATAGCTATGAATGCCCTTTATCGTCCTGGACCAATGGATAAGATTCCACAATTCATCAAGCGCAAGAACGGACAGGAAGCTATTACATACGACCTGGAAGCCTGTGAGGAGTACCTTCGTGACACATACGGTATTACAGTCTATCAGGAGCAGGTCATGTTGCTTGCACGCAAGTTGGCAGGCTTCACCAGAGGTGAGAGTGACACCCTTCGTAAGGCTATGGGTAAGAAGATGAAGGATGTCATTAAGAAGATGAAGCCTAAGTTCATAGATGGTGGTACAAAAAATGGTCACGACCCGAAGATACTTGAAAAGATTTGGGGTGAATGGGAGAAGTTCGCTGAGTATGCCTTCAATAAGTCGCATGCCGCTTGCTACTCTTGGGTGGCATACCAGACAGCCTACATGAAGGCACACTACCCTGCAGAGTTCATGGCAGCTCTGCTGACACGTGGCAAGGATGATGTGAAGGAGGTGACGAAGTTGCTTGAGGAATGTCACACTATGAAGTTGGAGGTGCTTGGACCGGATGTCAATGAATCGCATCGGGACTTTGGTGTCAACGACAAGCAGCAGATACGTTATGGTCTGATGGCCATCAAGGGTTTGGGCGAAGCTGCTGTACAGGCTATTGTAGAAGAGAGGGCGAAGAATGGTCCTTACCGTGATATCTTTGATTTTGCAGAACGTGTCAACATGTCAGCCATCAAGCGCAATGGTTTGGAGTGCCTTTCCTTGAGTGGAGCCCTTGACAACATTTCCAATGGTATTCGTCGTGAGCAGTTTGTTGCAGAAAACCAGAAAGGCGAAATATTCCTCGACTTGCTTACACGCTATGGCTCACAGTTCCAACAGGCACAGATGGAGGCGCAGTTCTCTCTCTTCGGCATGGATGCCATAGAGCTCAATAAACCTGCTGTACCAGAAGCTGAGGAATGGTCGGTACTGGAACGACTGAACAAGGAGCGTTCCTTGGTAGGTATCTATCTCTCTGCACATCCGCTTGATGAATACTACGTCATCCTGCAGAATGTGTGCAACATGAAGATGGCGGAAATGGAATATCTCACAGCCTTTGCCGGAAAGGCAGTACGCCTGGGAGGTATTGTTACAGCAGTTCGCTCTGGTACGACACAGAAGGGAAAGCCTTTCGGAGTAGTTACCATAGAAGATTTCAGTGGTACGGGCGAAATAGCACTCTTCGGTGAAAGTTGGGTGCAATGGGGAGGCTACCTGAGTGTGGACCGTTCTGTGCTGATTACTGCCAGCGTGGAAGAACACCGCTTCCGTCCAGGTGAGTATGAATTGCGTATCGGACATATAGATTGGTTGGCGGATGTTAGCGACAAGGTGATAGAACAGATTACCATTACCATCAACACAAATACGTTAAGCAAAGACGATGTGGAGATGCTGACGTCTTATACTGAGGAAAATCCAGGGAAAACCACTCTTCGGTTTATATTTGTCGATGCTACCAATCCCCACAACCAGTTGCACATGACCTCCCAATCCCGCCCCATCAAGGTAAAGCGACAGTTCTTGGATGACATTGAAACCAGCGATGCACTATCATACAGTATAAATTAAGAATTATACATTATTATATATTATAGATTTTTATTACTATGGCACAGACAATCAACAGTAACAATTTTGAGGCACTGGTAGCAACCGGAAAGCCTATCGTTTTGGATTTTTGGGCAACATGGTGTGGCCCCTGCAAGCGCCTTGCGCCCATCATTGAAGAACTGGCAAAGGACTACGACGGCGTAGCAATCGTAGGCAAATGCGATGTAGAAGAAGATGAGGACCTGGCTATGAAGTTCGGTGTCCGTAACATTCCAACCGTTGTCTTCATCAAGGATGGTAAGGAAGTGGACCGTAGTGTTGGCTTAGTACCCCGTCCCGCCCTCGAAGAGAAAATCAAGGCAATGCTCTAAGTTTGAATTTTGAATTTAATAATTTTGAATTTGTCAAATGGCTACATTCGAAGAAGATCTCCTCAATGATGCTGAGGACGACCGTTTGACGGTCGAATACATACAGAACTACCTGCCTCAGGAACTCAAGGATAAGTTCACCGAGGAAGAACTCTATTACTTCATCGATGTTATAGGCGAATACTACGTTGACCTGCTCGACAAGCATAGCGGCGACGAGGATATCGACATTGATGTGGAGGAAGTGGCAAAGTACGTTGCGAAGCAAGCCAAGAAGGACAAGATGGGCGACTTTGACCCCGAAGACCTCCGTTGGGTAGTAGATGGCGAACTGGAATACGGAGAGCAAAATTAAAAGGTTAAAAAGTTAAAGAGTTAAAAAGTTATCCTCATACTTTCACGTTTCACCTTTTCACCTTTTAATGTTTACACATTTAACTATGGAACAACCATTATTTATTTATAACACTCTGAGTAGGCAGAAGGAGCTCTTCAAGCCGCTCAACCCTGGTCGTGTAGGCATGTATGTATGCGGCCCCACCGTTTATGGCGATGCACATCTTGGTCATGCACGTCCCGCCATCACCTTCGACCTCCTTTTCCGCTATCTCCAGCACATAGGCTACAAAGTGCGCTATGTTCGGAACATTACGGATGTGGGACATTTGGAGCACGATGCTGATGAAGGCGAGGATAAGATTGCCAAGAAGGCCCGTCTGGAACAGTTGGAGCCGATGGAAGTGGCGCAGTACTACACCAACCGATTTCATCAGGCGATGGATGCTCTTGGTTGTCTGTCGCCCAGCATCGAGCCTCATGCTACGGGTCACATCATAGAGCAGCAAGCCCTCGTCAAGCAGATTCTCGACAATGGTTATGCCTACGAAAGCAACGGAAGCATTTACTTCGACATAGAGAAGTATAACAAGGACCATCGCTGGGGCATCCTTTCGGGACGTGACCTTGAGAACATCAAGGACGCGAGCCGGGAGCTTGCCGGGGTGGGCGAGAAACGCAATCAGGCCGACTTTGCCCTGTGGAAGGCAGCACAGCCCGAACACATCATGCGTTGGCCAAGTCCTTGGAGCGAGGGCTTCCCTGGCTGGCATTGCGAATGTACCGCTATGGGACGCAAATACCTGGGCGACCACTTCGACATACACGGCGGCGGCATGGACCTCATCTTCCCACACCATGAATGTGAGATTGCACAGGCTGTAGCCAGCCAAGGCGACCAGATGGTGCACTACTGGATGCACAACAACATGATTACCATCGATGGTAAGAAGATGGGCAAGTCGTACAACAACTTCATCACTCTGCCACAGTTCTTCGACGGCAGTCATCCCCTGCTCCAGCAGGCTTATACCCCGATGACCATCCGCTTCTTCATCCTCCAGGCCCACTATCGTAGTACAGTTGATTTCGGCAACGAGGCCCTGCAGGCAGCCGAGAAAGGACTGGCTCGCCTAATGGACGGCCTGAAGAATCTGCGCCGTCTGCAGGAGGGACAGAAAGTGAAGGGACAGCCGGCCATCGAGATGAAGTACGTTGATGAACTGCGCACGAAGCTCTACGATGCGATGAACGACGACCTGAACTCGCCCATCGTTATCAGCCACCTGTTCGATGCCTGTCGTATCATCAATACGTTGACCGACAAGAAGGCCAGCATCACCGCCGAGGTGGCACAGGCTCTGCTTGCCTTGATGGAGACCTTCACGACCGATATCCTCGGCCTGCGTCAGGATACGGGTGTCAGCAACAAGGCTCGCGAAGAGGCTTTTGGGGCAGTCGTGAACATGCTCTTGGAACAGCGTCAGGCAGCAAAGGCAGAGAAGAATTGGGCACTCAGCGACAAGATTCGCGATGACCTCGCTGCCCTCGGCTTCGAAGTAAAGGACACGAAGGACGGCTTCAGTTGGATACTGAACAAATAATTTTATTAGGTGCTACGGCTTTTGTCGGCATCACCTCTGTTCAAGCCCATACCGCTCAGCAGCGACCGAACATCGTCCTGTTCATGGTGGATGATATGGGTTGGCAGGACACCTCTGTGCCTTTTTGGACACAGCGTACGCCGCTCAACAACACCTATGAGACACCCAATATGGAACGCTTGGCGCGGCAGGGAATGCTCTTCACGGAAGCCTATGCCAGTTCTATCAGTTCCCCCAGCCGTTGTTCGCTGCTGACAGGTGCCAATGCCGCCCGTCACCGCGTGACAAATTGGACGTTCCGCAAGAATCAGATGACCGATGAGGTGGACGACCAACTCACACCGCCCGACTGGAACTACAACGGCATCTGTCAGACTGAGGGGATGCCTAACACCTTCGTGGCACGCTCCTTTGTGGATATTTTGCACGAGGCAGGCTATCACACCATCCACTGTGGAAAAGCACATTGGGGTGCACAGGACACGCCAGGTGAATTACCTCTACACTTCGGCTTCGACGTGAACATCGCCGGTCATGCTGCCGGAGGTCCTGCTACCTATTTGAGTGAGCGCAATTTCGGTCATGATGCTGACGGACACCCCACAGCGCAGTTCGCTATTCCTGGCCTGCAGAAATACTGGGGTACAGGTATCTTTCTAACCGAAGCGCTGACACAGGAAGCACTCTCGGCTCTCGACTCCCGCCCATCAGTTCCATTCTTTTTATATATGTCCCACTACGCTGTCCACATCCCCATTGACCGCGACATGCGCTTCTATGAGAAATACCGTCGGCGTGGTCTGTCGGAGAAAGAAGCTGCCTACGCTTCACTCATCGAGGGAATGGACAAGAGCCTGGGTGACATCTTGGACTGGCTCGACCGTAACGGGCAGACGGAGAATACCATCGTACTCTTCATGAGCGACAACGGCGGCTATGCTACGGGGGCTGAGTGGCGCGATGAACCGCTCTATACCCAGAACGCTCCCCTGCGTAGCGGTAAGGGGTCATTGCTCGAAGGCGGTATCCGCGAACCGATGATTGTCCGTTGGCCAGGCGTCGTCAGTGGAGGAACACATTGCGACAGCTACCTGCTCATTGAAGACTTTTTCCCCACCATTTTGGAGATGGCCGGCATCCGTCGCTATCGTGTGCCGCAGACGGTGGATGGGCGTAGCTTTGTGCCGCTGTTGCGCGGAACCGGAGACCCCTCTCATGGGCGTTCCCTGATTTGGAACTACCCCCACGTATGGGGCAACCGCGGACCGGGTATCGACCTCAACTGTGCCATCCGAGAGGGCGACTGGAAACTCATCTACAGCTACAAGACAGGCGAGAAGGAACTATATGACATCCGTCACGATATTAGCGAGGAGCATAATCTTGCTGCTGAGCATCCCAAACTTTTGCGCCGCCTCTCGCGCAAGCTTGGAAAGCGCCTTCGTGCCATGAAAGCACAGCGTCCCACCTTCCAAGCTACCGGCCAACCCTGTCCCTGGCCGGATGAGTAACCTCCTCCGTCGACTCCTCTTGGAGGAGGGTTTAAGAGGTTTAAGAAGTTTTAGAAGACCCTCTAAATCTCCCTTAAAGGGAGACTTTTTTCTTCCCCTTTAAGGGGCGACTGGGGTCTTTAGAGTAGCCACTAAATGTGGCTACGGCCCCACAAAGGGGAGCGACTAACCCAGTCGCGACGGAGGGCAAAAGTTAGGAGAGGGTCCGAAGTTTAAGAAGTTTAAGATTCAGCCTTTCCTTACATAGGAGAGGCTTTTTTTCTTTCTCCCCTTGCGAAGCAGGCTTCTACTCCCTTTTTGCAAACCTTAAGGTTCACACGTGCAAACCTTAGGCTCCGCAAGTGTAAACCCTAGGGTTTGCAAAATCTACCGTTAAGGCTTGTGAATTTTGACAAACTATTGTTTTTCAATCCATTCCACACATTGAATACCAGGCATTTGACCGAAATGCTTGGTATTGTGCGTGACAACTGTCAGGCCATAATGACGGGCAGTGACAGCAATGAGAATGTCAAAGTCACCCACTCTCAGTCCCTTACAGGCAAGGCTCTGACGGATTTCGGCATAATCATGCATCCAATCTCCAAGTGGCAAGACAGTAAAGGTCGATTCAATCTCTTTAGGTTCTTGCAGATGCTTTTCTACCGCATTACTATGGAGAGCACCATAGATGAGTTCGGCAATGCTTACCTCAGATGCAAAGATTTGTTCAGCAGGTGTTGCAGCAATATGCTTATCTACACTACCACGATGGCGGAAAAATTCAATCCATGTGTCGGAGTCAAGAATGAAACCTTTCATAAGCCATTAATCATCAAGGTTGATTTCACGATTAAATGGACGTCCATCGTTGCGGTGCTTCATCATCTGATAGTATTCCTCTCCTTCTTCTGTTTCCGACCAAATGCCAGCCATTTTCAGGAATTCTGCCTTACGTTCTTCTGCAGAAAATTCTGTCGTTTTTTCTTTTGGCATAATCAGCTTGTTGGCCAACCACTCACGTTCGTTCTTCGAGAGCGAAAGTCCCTGCAGATATGTCCACAAATTATTCAATGCAAAAGTCGTCATAGCCACAATATTTTAATTTCTGCCTGCAAAAATACGAATAATATCTGAAACAAACAAAATATAATATGGAAAAACTGAAAATGCAAACCATTAGCTGCATTTGTTCCCTCGCGTGGCTGCAAGTGTTTCCTCGCGTAGCTGCAAGTGTTCCCTCGCGTGGCTGCAATTTTCCCCTCCAGTTGCACCATTCAGAGGCTCGCCTCCCATCCCTACCTTCATAGTGATAGTAATCCTTTCGTCAAGGGATAGTAATCCTTCTGTCACAGGAATACTAATCCTCCCGCCAGAGGATAGTAATCCCTCAGCCATAGGAATAGTATTCCCTCGTCCATAGGAATAGTATTCCCTCGTTCATAGGAATAGTATTCCCTCGTTCATAGGAATAGTAATCCTTCGGACACAGGAAAGTAATCCTCCCTTCATAGGATAGCAATCCTTCTGCCGTAGGTGTATATGGCTGTTTTTAATGATACGTATGATTATTTTGGGTGATTCGGATGATTAACTCCGATGATACGTATGATTCGCCTTAATCATACGTATGATTCTCTTAAATGATACGTATGATTGACCTCAATGATACGTAT
>JAGCNQ010000050.1 GCA_017645845.1 Bacteroidaceae bacterium | reverse complement strand
GCTCTGGAGGTTTGCCGCACTTTAGCCGATTTTGAGCATCTGCTTGACACGCTGCCCAAGCCTCTTAATGTGAATTCAAATTACGGGGTACTGGATGGCGAAGGCGGATGTGCCTATTATGAAACGGGCGACTCAAATTTCGTGAAGTTTGATGCAAACGAAGCTCCAGACGGCTACCTGGTACGCACAAATCACGGTATGACGGGCTGCCGCGACATAGACAGAGGCGTAGAGCGTTTTATGGCTATTACCGATTTTATGGCAGAGACCCACCGCAAAGGAAACATCGACTGCGAATACCTGATAGCAAATGTTCCTCGCTATCTTACGCACGGATTGACGAAGCAGAACCTCTACGAGCAATTGCCCAAGGATGAGAACGACACTCGCTATATTCACTTCTCAGAGTTCATACCGCGTTATATCACGTCGTCTGCCATCTTGGTTCAAGGCGTAAAGCCAGGAGAAACTCCCTCGCATACGGTCAGTTGGACAAATATCGGCTGGCCTTGTGGCTCTGTTGCCATTCCTCTGATATTAGAGGAAGACGTGCCCCTGCCAACTATTGTACAACGAGGTGAGAAGGATAAGGCTTGGCTCTGCTCACAATCTATCGAACAGAAGAAGAAAGTGTTCAACCTGACGCGAGGTAATATTCGCGACTATATCGACCTCAGCAAACTGGTGAATGCAGCAGGTACTGGAATCGTGCAGCGCATTATGCCTTTGGAGCGAGAGGTGTTCAATCATGGTCGCGAAGCTCTGAAGAAAGTGAGGAAAGGAAAGGGCGCACAAACTTTGCGAGAATACTACGAATGGGTGGACAAATACGTCAAGGAGCATTTCCCTGCCGACAGGACTGAGAGCACAAACCCAAGAGACAAAACAGCCTCAAACAAAGGCTAAATGAGTAAATATTAGAGAAAAATGCAAAAAAACTCGTGCTATTACATATAAAAGTAAAAACTTTTTTGTAATTTTGCGCCCTTGAAATCACATACGACTAATAATTGAACATTAAAAAGATGATAAAAATCACCTTCCCTGATGGCTCTATTCGTGAGTACGAAAATGGCGTCACAGGCTATGAGATAGCACAGAGTATTTCACCCCGTCTGGCCCAGGATGTTGTTGCCTGCGGTGTCAACGGAGAGACAACAGAGCTGAACCGCCCCATCAACGCAGATGCAAGCATCAAACTTTATAAATTCGAGGATGAAGAGGGCAAGCACGCTTTCTGGCACACCAGCGCCCACCTGCTTGCTGAGGCTCTGCAAGAGCTCTATCCCGGCATTCAGTTCGGTTTCGGTCCCGCTATCGAGAACGGTTTCTTCTACGATGTACTGCTGCCCGACGGAAAACAGATTGGCGAGGGTGACTTCAAGGAGATTGAAGAAAAGATGCTCGAGCTTGCCCGTAAGGACGAACCCGTTGTACGAAAAGAGATAAGCAAGGCAGACAGCCTCGCTTTGTTCGGCGCAGCTGGTCAGACCTACAAGTGCGAACACATCGACCAGGACCTCGAGGACGGCAGCATTACCACCTATACCCAGGGTAACTTCACTGACCTCTGTAAGGGTCCGCATATCGTCAGCACCGGCATCATCAAGGCTGTGAAGCTGATGAGCATTGCAGGTGCCTTCTGGCGCGGCGATGCGACCAAAGACCAAATGCAGCGTCTCTACGGAATCTCCTACCCCAAGAAAAAGATGCTCGACGAATACCTCGTTATGCTCGAGGAGGCCAAGAAGCGCGACCACCGCAGGATTGGCAAGGAGATGGAGCTGTTCATGTTCAGCGAGCGTGTCGGTAAAGGTCTCCCCATCTGGCTCCCCAAAGGAACCGACCTGCGTCTCCGCCTTCAGGAAATGCTTCGCAAGATTCAGAAGCAATACGGTTATCAGGAGGTTATCACACCTAACATCGGCGGCAAGAACCTCTATCAGACTTCCGGACACTGGGATCATTACGGCAAGGACAGCTTCCAGCCGATACAGACTCCCGAGGAAGGTGAAGAGTACCTGCTCAAACCGATGAACTGCCCGCACCACTGCGAGATATTTGCCAACCGTCCCCGTTCCTACAAAGAGCTGCCCTTCCGTTGTGCCGAGTTTGGTACCGTCTATCGTTACGAACAGAGCGGCGAATTGCACGGTCTGACCCGCGTGCGTTGCTTCACTCAGGACGATGCACATATCTTCTGCCGTCCCGACCAGGTGAAGAAGGAGTTCATCAACGTGATGGACATCATCCAGCGCGTCTTTGCAACCTTCAACTTCAGCGAAGAGAACGTCGAAGTGCAGATTTCCCTGCGTGACCCCAACGACAAGGAGAAATACATCGGCTCCGACGAGGATTGGGCAAGTGCAGAGCAGGCCATCATCGATGCTTGTGCCGAGAAGGGCATGAAGGCTCGTCAGGAACTTGGCGAAGCAGCTTTCTATGGTCCTAAGCTCGACTTTATGGTGAAGGACGCCATCGGTCGTCGTTGGCAGCTCGGTACCATTCAGGTCGATTATCAGCTCCCCCAGCGCTTCGAGCTTGAATACATCGGCGAGGACAACCAGAAACACCGTCCGGTAATGATTCACCGTGCACCATTCGGTTCTATGGAGCGCTTCTGTGCCGTGCTCATCGAACACACAGCCGGTCACTTCCCTCTGTGGCTCACTCCCGACCAGGTTGCCATCCTTCCCGTCAGTGAGAAATATCAGGAGTATGCCGAGCAACTCAAGGCCTACTTCGACACACAGGACGTCCGTTCCATCATAGATGACCGCAGCGAGAAGATCGGCCGCAAGATTCGCGACACCGAACTGAAGCACAGTCCCTACATGCTCATTGTGGGTGAAAAAGAGCAGGCAGAAGGTACTGTAAGCTTCCGTCAACGTGGCGGAGGAGAGCAGGGAACGATGAAATACGAAGATTTCGCAAAGAAAATTGCGGAAGAAGTTCGTAAAATGACAGAAAAGTGCTAAATTTGCACCCGCTTAAATAAAATTAATGAAGAAACCTAACCTGAAACAACAGTATCGCGTCAACGAGCAGATTCGTGTTCGCGAAGTCCGTATCGTTGGTGACGATATCGATAGTTGCGTAGTACCAACCTCCCAAGCACTGCAGATGGCCGAGTCGCGCGGCGTCGATCTCGTGGAAATTTCGCCCAATGCAGAGCCTCCAGTTTGCCGACTCATCGACTACAGCAAGTTCATCTATCAGCAGAAGAAGCACCAAAAGGAGATTAAGGCCAAGCAGGTGAAGGTGGATGTCAAGGAAATCCGCTTCGGACCTCAGACTGACGACCACGACTACAATTTCAAACTGAAGCATGCTCAGGGCTTCCTCAGCGACGGCGACAAGGTTAAGGCCTACGTCTTCTTCAAGGGGCGCAGCATCCTCTTCAAGGAACAAGGAGAAGTGCTATTGCTACGTTTCGCAGCAGACCTGGAGGAATACGGTAAGGTGGAACAAATGCCTCAACTCGAGGGCAAGCGCATGATTATGTTCCTCGCTCCGAAGAAGCAGACAGGTGCTCGCAAACCTCAGGAAATGGCGGAAGAAGCTGTTGAAGTTCCTGTTCGCGAGAAGAAAGCCCCCCAGCAGAAAGCCCGTAAGGAATATACAGGTCCCAAGGTTGAGGGAGAGGACTTTGACGATTGAACATTAAAATAAGAAGAGACAGTGCGTAACGCCTGGTATATGCGTTACCACGTCATATATAATTAAATAATAATTAAAAATTAAAAAAATGCCAAAAGTAAAGACTAACTCCGGCGCAAAGAAGAGATTCACTTTCACCGGAACTGGCAAGGTAAAGCGTCACCACGCCTACCACAGCCACATCCTGACGAAGAAGACTAAGAAACAGAAGCGCAACCTCGACCACAGCGCTATTGTTGTGACCGAGAACATGAAGCAGGTCCGCGACCTCTTCTGCCTTCGCTAAACCTCTGAATCAGAAGGAAACAGTTTTAACTTTAGTTATTAACCGAATGCTTAGCACCTAAAGACCGCTCCGCGGCGCTAACATTCAAAAAGAAAAAAAATTATGCCAAGATCAGTAAATCATGTAGCTTCAAGAGCTAAGAGAAAGAAAATTCTGGGTCTGACCAGAGGTTACTTCGGTGCACGCAAGAACGTGTGGACCGTTGCCAAGAACACTTGGGAGAAAGGTCTCACATACGCTTTCCGCGACCGTCGCACCAAGAAGCGTAACTTCCGTGCACTGTGGATTCAGCGTATCAATGCTGCTGCCCGCATGGAAGGTCTCAGCTACAGCCAGCTGATGGGTCTGCTGCACAAGGCAGGCATCGAGATTAACCGCAAGGTGCTCGCTGACCTCGCTGTCAACTACCCCGAAGCTTTCAAGGCTATCGTAGCAAAGGTGAAGTAATCCGAATTGTATTCTAACTTCGAGATTTACAAATCAACAAAGGAGGGAAACGACAAACGCCGTTTTCCTCCTTTCATTTTCTCTAGAACGATACTTAGTGACCTAACGTTCCTCGGAAGAACGACACAGCCAGTTTCACCGCTTCGTCCGGATGAGGACCGAAACCATGATCGTAACGGTCGAGCAAGTGCCACTCGCTCTTCTTCCAAAGCTGGTGGAAACGCAAACCATAAGTGTAAGGTACTACGCGGTCAGAAGTACCGTGAATGATGCAGGCACGCCCTTTGTAGCCCGCTGCTGTCTCGTAGATGGGCAGCCAGAAAGCGGTCTTGATATAGTCGCGCCCCAGATGATGCCCCCAAACCTCGACATATTCAGGGGGGTCTAACGGGTCACCTGTTGGACTAGACTGACCAGGTACGTTTCCGCGAATAGCATCATCACGAAGCACCCCAGCAGGAGCTAACAATACTACACCACCCTTCAGTGCCTTCATGCCTAACCGACCAGCCAACATGGCTGTGACGACACCGCCCTGCGAGTGTCCGGCAATACCGATGCGTCCAAAACGGCCATCAGCTTTAATCCAATTATATACATGATGGGCATCCTCTATCTCGTTGGGAACAGTCATTTGTTGGAATTCTCCTTCACTCTCACCATGCCCATTGAAGTCGAAACGGATACTGGCAATACCCTGCGCTTCCAACTCCTGGGCAATGCCGCGTTCCAGCCCTCCGTTTCTGTTGCCCGTAAATCCGTGACACAGAATAACAACAGGACAATTCTTGGGCATCACATCAGGAGTTTGCAAATCAGCCACCAACTTTCCGTGGTCACCCTGAATGATCACCCGCTCAGTATGGGCACTTGCAAAGCTGGCTGCGAGGAGGAAGAGGAGGACTCCCAAACCTCCTTTAGGGGGAGATGTTAAAAATTTCATATTCAATGTTCAACGAATTTAGTATCCGAATATTTCCTCCAGTGATACACGACGGATAGGAGCTATCTGACCGAGAGCTGACATATCAAGTTCTTTCTCGTTTCCGAGGATAAAGTAACAACCAGTCTTGTCGGCAATATTGGCCTGTTCGAAATTGGTAATATCCTGCAATGTAAGATTCTGGAGGTCTTCATAAACCTGTTTGTTGGTATCGAAGTCGTAACCCTGCTGCTTGGCATTGATATAGGCGATGATAACACCGAACTTGGTAATTCGCAAGCTGGTCAACTGCTTAATCAAGGCATCTTTGGAAATTTGGAAGGCTGCCTCACTTTGTGGCATATTGTCGAGTATCTCGCGGAACTGATTAATGCAATCCATCATCTTGTCGTTTTGGGTGATGATGTGAGTCATAAAACATTCCGGGTCATTTTTCTTCGAGGGAGTCATGTAGTAGGCCCAAGCATTGTATGCCAAACCGCGTGCTTCACGCATCTCTTGGAACACAATACCATTCATACCGCCTCCGTAGTACTCGTTGAAAAGATTAATGATGGCACGTTCACCGAGACTTGTCTGGCGGCCGTCGTTGAGATACATACGCATATAGATGTTCTTTGCATCGTAGGGAGCGATGAGCACTTCGGGCTTTGTCACGGTCTGCAATTCGTATGGTTTTCCCTCGGGAACAGGCTTCAGGGACTTTTCTGTGACGTGTAACTCTGTTACACACTTATCCAACTCCTCCTTCGAAAGAGGTCCGTAATAGAGTATCGTGTGCTCGTACTGAGCAATGTTCTTTAGCAAGTCGAGCAACACCTGAGGTTCTGTCTCTCGAAGCTGCTGTGCTGTCATAATATCGCGCATAGCATTATGTTCGCCATAGTTGACGTAGTAATTGAACATATTGAAGCAACTTCGCTGGTCGGACTTTTGGTCCTGACGGTCTTTTAGGATGAGTCCTACCATTTGTTCGTAGGCATTCTGGTCGGCTTTCGCGTTACGGAGCAGGTCTTCGAGCAGAGCAAGCGCTTGGGGCATATTCTCGCCAAGTCCGCTAAGTCCGATAGTGATGGCATCACCACTCACACTGAAAGCATAGTTGCAGGCCAGCTTGTAAAACTGTTGCTTGACTTGAGCGGCAGAAAGCTTATCTGTTCCCAGGAAGTCGATGTAACTGGCTGCCACATCATAACGGTTGTCGTCCTCCTGTCCGAACTCATAGCGGAACTGGAGGTCGAACAGACCATTTTCAGTATTCTGCTTGTAGATGACGGGCAATCCCTTTTCTGTGTTGAAGAAGGAGAGGTCGCGCTTGAAATCGAGGAATTGGGGCTCAATGGGTTCCACCTTAGCCTGCTGTATGTCTATTACAAACTGGCTCACCAGGTCGCGGTTGGTAGGAATGGGCGTAATGGCGGGCTTGTCAATCTTCTTCTGCGTAGTGTCCTCACCTTGTCGTTTATAGACGGTGACGTAGCCATCAGTAAAGAAGCGGTTAGCAAAGTCCACGACTTCCCGTTTCGTTATCTTACTGAGGCGGTCCATTCGGCCTACTTGCTGCTGCCAGTCGGTACCAGTAATGAAGGATTCCATCATCTTATAAACGCGAGTTTGGTTATGGTCAAGACTTCGCAGTTCGTCGAGTTTCTTGTTGTTCAATGCGGCAACGAGCAGGTCGTCGTCGAACTCACCGCGCTTCAGTTTCTCTATTTCACCCAGCATCAAATCCTTCACTTCGTCCAGAGATTGTCCTTCCTTAGGAATACCAGCCAGCATGAAGATACCGTGGTCAAGCAACGCCTCCACCCCCGACTCGGCGGACATTACTTTCATCTCCTGATTCAAGTCAAGATCCAAAAGGCCAGCCTTTCCGTTGGAGAGGATAGCATCAATAAGCTCCAACGTATCATTCTGCAATGAAGAGGCACGTTCGCTGCGCCAGCCCATCCAAATGTTTTCAGCCTCAAGTCCGAAAACAGTAGTATCTACAGGAACTGTCAGAGGTTCCAACTCGGGGAAGACAGGCTGACTGACATCCTCACCAGGTTGCCATTCACCAAAATATTTCTTCAGTATCGACATTGTCTTGTCGGGATCGAAATCGCCCGACATACAGATAGCTACATTGTTGGGCACATACCATTTGGCAAAGTAGTTCTTTATGTTCGTAATGGACGGGTTCTTCAAGTGCTGCTGGGTGCCAATGGTTGTCTGGGTTCCGTAAGGATGTGTGGGGAAGAGTTTGGCCATCAGAGCTTCGTATTGTTTGTTATTGTCGTCCGAAAGGCCAATGTTGTACTCCTCATAGACGGCTTCCAACTCTGTGTGGAATCCACGTATGACCATATTCTGGAAGCGGTCTGCTTGAATCTTAGCCCAATTCTCTACTTCATTGGCAGGAATGTCTTCTATGTAACACGTCACATCGTTCGAGGTGAAAGCGTTGGAACCCTCGGAACCAATAGCCGCCATCAGTTTGTCGTACTCGTTGGGAATAAAGTATTTGGCTGCCAACTGCGAGACGCTGTCAATCTCGTGGTACTTCTGCTTTCTTGTGGCTTCGTCGGTGATAGTACGATACTCTTCGTAACGGTGTTCTATTTCGTCCAACAGCGGAGCTTCGGCCTCTGGGTCTGTAGTACCGAATTGAGTTGTTCCCTTGAACATCAGGTGCTCCAGATAGTGAGCCAAACCTGTTGTCTCAGCCGGGTCGTTCTTGGAACCTGTGCGGACGGCGATATAGGTCTGGATACGAGGCTCGTTGTGGTTGACGCTCAGATAGACTTTCAGCCCGTTGTCGAGGGTATAGATACGCGTCTGCATAGGGTCGCCCTCTACACTTTCGTAATCATGGCTACCTGTACAAGAAAAAAGACAACATACAATAAAAAATAAAGAATAAGGAAAGAGTTTGTGTGACATATTATTATATATGATTTAACAATTAACGATTCATTTCTCCCCAAAGGGGAGTCGTATGGTTTGCAAAATTACGCATTATTTCACGAAACACAAAACAATTGGGCAAAAAACATCTTTCATCTTTGGCAACATGAAGAAATAATACTATCTTTGCAGTCAAAATACATAAACATTATTAATATAACAACCACCCTTTGAATATGAAACGTATCACTTTACTCACTCTCGGTCTAATAATAGCTTTTGCCGATGCTTTTGCACAGAAAGAAGTGTCTGGCGTCTATGTAGGCGGTCATATCCGTCGCGAACGCCCAGGCACCATCACAACGCTCCGTAATTCGGGCTTTACCTACGTCATCCTCTTCAACGTACATGTTGATCCGGACGGAACACTCAAAACCGATGGCGAGACTATTTGCAAGGACGGCGTTTATGTCTTCCAGAAGACTCAACCTTACTATCAGCAAGATGTAGCAAATCTCAAGACACCTCCCACCAGCATCTCGCGTATCGACATCTGCATAGGCGGCTGGGGCAATGACTCATATACAAACATCAAGAACCTGGTCAACTCGCAGGGCACTGGAAGCAGCTCCATCCTATACCGCAACTTCAAGGCTCTCAAAGAAGCTGTTCCCGAGATAGATGCCGTCAACAACGACATCGAGCAAGACTATGATGTCGATACTGGGGCCAAGTTCCACATTATGATGTACGACCTAGGCTATAAAACCACCCTTGCCCCTTATACAAACATGAACTATTGGACTTCGCTCTGCTCCAAAATTCGTGCCTCACGTCCCAGAGCCGTTGACCGTGTCATGATTCAATGCTATGACGGTGGAGCTGGTAACGTAAACAACGTCGGTTCCTGGAAATTCACAGGTGTCAATAACCGTCATGCAGGCCTTCTGTACTATTCCAACGACTGGAGTGTTGAGAAGAATCTTGCGCAGTTCCAGAAATGGTACGACGATGGTGTAGCCACAGGTGGCTTCGTCTGGGTATATAACAGCGAGGAATGGGATTTGAATGCCTGGGCTTCCGGAATGAATCGCGTTTTCAAGGCTATCACCGTACCCGAAGAACAGGTTGCTGTGCGCTGCTATAGCGAAAAGAACTACCGTGGATATTGCGTAGCGTTGCCCGAGGGCAAATTCACTCAGGCAGACCTTGCTGTCTATGGTTTGAAAGCCAACGACCTATCTTCCTTCGAGATTGTTGATGACTTCTATCAGGTTCTAATCTACAACAGCACGAATTGCACAGGTACACGACTCAAACGCACAAGCTCAGCGAAACAATTATCAACAAGCTACGACAATAAAGTCTGCTCTATCATCATAGAACCCAACCCGACAAGGATAAATGAAATTGAAAATGGGAAACCGAAAGATGAAAAAGAGGGAGCCATCTACAACCTTGCAGGGCAACGTCTTCAAAAGATGCAGAAGGGCATGAACATTGTGAATGGGAAAAAGATTCTTTTCTAATTCATAATTTATGGCTCATAGTAAGAAAACATGATGAGAAAAACTATACTTATTTATTTCTTGCTCTTCGCGGGATGGTCAATGTTCAATTTCCAATGTTCAATGGCCTTCGCACAGGAGTTCATCCTGCCGATGGGTTATCAGGAACCCTGGACGGGCAAACTGCTCTTTAACAGCGAAGGAGGTTATAACACCGGAGGAAACCACGCTTGGGAACAGCTCTACGAGGCACAGAAAGAGGACATTTATACCATCACAATGCCCACAGCATGCTATGATGAAGCATTCGGACTGGTGCAGTTCAAGACCCCTATCACATTCTATGCCGACCACTCCTACCGCTTTATCATGTCACTTGAATCCGACAAGGAAATACCGAATGTTCATGTTGCTTTGTGCGAAAACGGAAATGACAATTATGATGACAACTGCCTGGTTAGTGCCTTCTTCAATCTTCCAGCAAACAAAAAAGCCACATTTACACGCAATAATCTCCCAGGTACTGACATAGAAGATGCAATGATTTCACTGGGATTTCCGACCACAGAGGATGATGTCACAATCACACTCTCTGGCATCAGCATCTACGACCTGACTGATGGACGAGAGCTATGGACGGGCACTTCTTTCTATAATTGGTGCTACTATGCCGACGAAGAAGGAGAGCGCATTCCGGACATGCGGATTGACGGACGAAACGAAACTCTCAGTTGGACGCAAGCAGACTTCGACGACTCGGAATGGGCAGAGGCCATGATGCCTATCGGCAGCCTGGATGTGAGTGGCGTACAGACAGAATGGCCACTTGGAGACAACACAAACTTCTGGTTCCGCCGCAACTTTACGCTTGAGGAAATACATGAAAAATCCCGATACATGCTCAACGTCCTACACGACGATAGTTATCGCATCTGGGTTAACGGTGAACTGCTCGACGAGGCTAATGACTGGACAGTCGGCACAAATGCTGTAAAGCTGGAGATTCCTGCATCCTTGCTACAAGAGGGCAACAACGTTATCGCTGCATACGTTCAGCAGAACTGGGGAGGTAAACTCTACGACTGCGGACTAACCGAGGAGGAGAACTTCTACGAAGATTACGACCCCGATGCTGACCTCTCGAAACTTCTCATCAATGAGATACAGGTGGGAAACATCGATCAGTATATCGACTACTCATACAACTACGGTGCTTGGGCAGAGTTTTACAACCCCACGGCTGAGAACATTCAACTGGATGGTCTCTATGTCTCAGACGACATCAATGATCCGTTCAAATTTCAACTGCCCACAGGGACAGGTGTGGTGAAAGCTGGAGACTACAAAGTCATCTACTTTGATCATAACTCCGCAGACGGCACATTTGGCGACACAGCCTATAAGCAAGTTCGCTTCAAGTTGGACAGCGACGGAGGAACTCTGTACCTCTTTGATACAGACGGCAGTCTTCTAGCTTCTGCCGATTATCCCGAACTCATCACACGTTGCTCTTGGGCACGCATGAAGGACGGCAGCAAAGAATGGGGATG
>JAGCNQ010000049.1 GCA_017645845.1 Bacteroidaceae bacterium | reverse complement strand
TACAGCTTCACCCACTAACCGCTACCGCTATTATATGGATTTTGATGTCAAAGGCGGGATGGCTGTTATCAAACAAATCAGAAGTGCTATATTCAAAGATAATAAGTTGCTTACAAAGCGTACAGTACAGAGAATAGAATAATAAGGTATTATTAGGTTTTAAATACTACATTGATAACCGTATTAGGAAAACTACCATACGATTAATTGATAAGTGAATTCCTATGGTACATGCTGGGAAGACACGCCGCCAGTATAGCTTCTCGCTTTCCAAAAGCTCTTGGAAACACTCAATCAGTGATTGAACAAATCCAAGAGTTCTTGGAAACACCCAAGCGTGAATTGGGCAAATCCAAGAGTTCTTAGAAACTCTCAAGCGTGAATTGGACAAATCCAAGAGTTCTTGGAAACACCCAAGCGTGAATTGGGCAAATCCAAGAATTCTTGGAAACACTCAAGCGTGAATTGGACAAATTCAAGAGTTCTTGGAAGAAACAAGGTTTTTCTTTAACCCATTAAAATAAATATAATATGTCAAAATTTCTTCGTCCTAACAAAGCAAGCCTGACGAACGCACAGCATTTTGCGTTCTACGAGGCATTTATGACCGTGATGCAGCAAGCTGGCTTCACGGCAGCGAAAATCACGGCTCTGCAGACCCAGCTCGTCACCGCCTTCCAAGAGGAGGACCGCTGGTACATGCAGGCCCGCAACAACGAACTCATCGCCCAGCGCGACGCGGCAGACCGTCGGCGCGACAACTTCTACGGCCGCCTGCACGCCATCGTCCGTGCATGGGCAGAGAGCGGTGACCCCGACAAGGATGCCGCAGCAAGTACGCTCATCAAGGTGTTCCAGCTCTACAAACTGAAGACCTCAGCGCAGATGGAGGAGGAGACGGGCGTGATGGAGAACCTGAAGACCGACCTCTCGACCACGGAGAATCTGGCTCACATAGCCACGCTTGGCGCGACCTGGATTTTCCAGCAGATGTGCACAGCCCACGAGGAGGTGAAGAGCATCCGCCTGCAGGAAGGCGCAGGGAAGAGCGAGCAGGTGAAGGGTGCCTTGGTTGCAGCCCGCAAGGCTTGCGACGCGCTCTACGACGAGTTGACGTACCTCATCGAGGCCTTCGAGAAGACAGCCGACACTCCCGCTCCCTACGAGGACTTCATCCGCCAGTGGAACGGTACGCTGAAAATCTATCAGGACATGCTTGACCGCAAGAGCGGAGGCAGCACGGGCGGCACAGCGAATCCCGACGGCAGTGGGGTATCATCTGGTGGACAACAGACAACAGACAACGGACAACAGAGTGGAGGTGGACAACAGACCGGTGGTGATTCCGGTGGTAATTCCGGTGGTAATTCCGGAGGAGGGAACTCTGGTGGCAACTCCGGCGGTGGTGGAAACGATCCCGTTCCGGGAGGGGATGAGTAAAATTTAAGCCAGGTCGAGCCTGGCTTAAATTTTAGATTATAAAATTATAAAATTAAAAGATTATAAAATTAAAAAGTTCTTTGACTCTTTAGAGCAAAGGCGCGATTATAGTCGCGGAAGAAAAAGTAAAAAATTATTAAAAAAAATGGGAGGAAATTAGCGGCCTTTCAGGCCATAAGACTCCAGTTGCTCCGAGGCATGGGGAGGAAACTAACGTTTTTTTATTTTTGCCCGCTTATTGCAAAAATTCTGCCGTCACCAGCCCGTATGATGAAAATAAAGTGTATTTTTGCATCATAAAACGTCAATTATTCACTCCAATCACAATGAAAGGCTTTCTTCACACACTTCACATATTTACGTTGGCATCCACAATGGGCTTGCTCTTCCCAGACCCAGGCATGGCAAAGAACTTGACCGCACAAGCGGATTATCCTGCGGTGCCTGATGCTGCCAGACTGCAATGTCCCTTTTCCAAGAAGGATAGGCTGGCCTTCCTGCATCCCGACCGCATTTTCTATCCTGAAACATGGTTCCACTTCATCAACACCAATATACGCAGGGAAGGCATCACCAAAGACCTTGAAGCAATCGCAGCATCGGGTATCCAGGGGGTGCAGTTCTTTCATGGGCAGATGGGCGACACTGCCGAATGGCCTGGCACAGATGAACACGTGAAATGCCTTAGCCCGGAGTGGGAGGGCTTGGTAAAGCATACGGCAGAAGAAGCGCATCGTCTAGGACTTCGTTTCAGTTTGCAGACCTGCCCGGGTTGGGCTATGAGTGGCGGGCCATGGATTAAGCCCGAACAGGCTATGCGCCATCTCAGCTATTCGCGTACTGATGTCGCAGGTGGCCGTATGGTTGACGTTGAGTTACCCGTGCCCCATAGTGAAGACTGGCGCGACTGGCAAGACATAGCCGTGCTCGCCTTTCCTAGTCCGCAAGGCGATACAGGTGATTATTGTCAGATAGAAAAGGTGGAGGCAGAGGAGCATCAGGAGGATTGGCGACGTCTCCTGAATGGCGAGAGTGGCTTCAATTTCACTCTACCACCTGCCAATCCGCAAAAGCCCTATCGCGTTCGTGTTAAGATGAAAGACGGGACTAAGGTTCGCTCCATTGAGTTCAATCCCATAGACAACTTCAATCATGAGTTCGGCGTACAGCCCGACATTCACCTTCGCGTCCTGACTGCAAATCAGATTGCCATCCTCGATACAGACTTTCCGCACGCCAATTGGCAAGATAACGACAAGACGATGACCTTTGCCCTGCCCAACCTGCAGGAAAAGGGAGAATATATCCTCGAAATAACAAACCTACATCATATGAACCTTTCTCGCTTACGTTTCTCTACTGCCACCCGAGGCCATAATTGGGAGATGGAAGCTGGCTGGACTTCGCGCTCTTTG
Organism: Bacteroidaceae bacterium; assembly: GCA_017645845.1. Classification (GTDB taxonomy): domain Bacteria; phylum Bacteroidota; class Bacteroidia; order Bacteroidales; family Bacteroidaceae; genus Physcousia. The sequence goes on along the minus strand of JAGCNQ010000049.1, from coordinate 2,396 downwards.
TTGCGTCTTCCGGAAAGCATGAACGAGGATGGTAGCGGTTTTATCAAAAGAACCGATATCGTCAACCTGACAGACAAGATGACGAGCGACGGAAAACTCCGCTGGGAAGCTCCTAAAGGGCAATGGACAGTGCTGCGCATCGGTCATGTGAACACAGGTATGCGCAACGGCCCGGCACCCGAAGAAGCTACGGGTTGGGAGGTGAACAAACTGGACTCTGCATACGTCGCATACCAGTTCCGTAGTTACATAGGAAGGCTTACAGACGGACCGCTGAAAGGTTTGGTAAACAATATGCTAATGGACAGTTGGGAATGCTCGTCGCAAACGTGGACACGGTACATGCAACAAGAATTCCAGCAACGTCGCCACTATGACATGCTGACTTGGATGCCTGTCATCTTCGGATGGGTGATTGACAGTCGCGAGCAGACAAGCAAGTTCCTTTCCGACTGGCGACGCACTATCAACGAACTTTTTACTGACAACTTCTACGGACAGATGGCGCGACTGGCTCACGAAAAGGGAATGACGGTAAGCTATGAGACAGCGGCTGGAGACATCTTCCCTGGCGACCCAATGGAGTTCTATAAGTATGCCGATGTGCCTATGACAGAATACTGGCAGCCTCTTAGAAACTGGTTGGCGAACCATAACTACAAGCCCATTCGCTGCACGGCATCTGCTGCCCGAATGTACGGCAAGCCACGCGTATCAGCAGAATCCTTTACCTCGTTCGAACTTACGTGGGATGAACATCTCAGCCATCTTCGCGAAGTGGCAAATCAGAACATGGTGGAGGGCGTCACGCACACTATATTCCATACTTATACCCATAATCCCGACGCGGACCATTACTTCCCGGGTACTTCGTTTGGAGCTGGCATAGGTACTCCATTCCTTAGAAAGCAGACGTGGTGGCCGTATATGCGTCATTTCAACACCTATCTGGCCCGCTGCGCCTTCATGCTGGAGAGAGGACAACCAGTGAGTTGCGTTCTTTGGTACATAGGCGACGAGATAGAACAAAAGCCAGACCAGTACGCTCCTTTCCCTGAAGGATATTCGTTCGATTACTGCAACACCGACGCTTTCCAGCATCGCATCAGCGTGAAAGACGGATATTGGACGACGCCCGAAGGCATCCGTTATGATGTTCTATGGGTTCCCGACTCAAAACGTTTGCTGCCCGAAACGGCGGAAAAGCTCCGTACAATGGAGTTGCAAGGCGGACGCATCATCAGAGATGTTCCAGTCAAGGAGTTGGAATATGCTCTTAAAGCCTTGAATCTGCAACCCGACGTAAAACCGACAGGACTTCGTTGGCTTCATCGCCATGCAAAAGGAGCCGACTGGTACATGGTTTGTCCCCTGCAAGAGCAGGGATTCAGCGGCGAAGTTGCTTTCCGTCAGAAAGGTCGTGCCGAACTTTGGAACCCAATGAACGGTAGCATTCAGCCCCTCGAATGCTGGGACGACGGCGACTATACGCGTGTGCATCTGGATTTATGCAGGGGCGAGATGGTGTTCTTAGTGTGGAAGCCGAGCAGGACCCCCTCTAAACCTTGGCGAAGGAAGGCTTCTTTTCCCTCCCCCTCGGGGGAGTCGGAGAGGGGTCTTGTTTTGGGGCCTTGGACTCTTACCTTTCCTGAAGGGTGGGGTATAGATAAACCAATCCAGTTAGCAGAACTGAAACCGTGGAAAGACCTTCCGCTTAGCGATGAGGGAAAGGCTTTCTCTGGTACCGCAACCTATGAAACCGCTTTTCACGTAAACCGTATAAAACGCGGACGGCAATGTCTGCTTCAACTGGGCCAAGTGGAAGAGATTGCTGTCGTCAAGGTGAACGGATACGCTTGCGATACGCTGTGGGCTGCCCCCTACCAGACCGATATCGCTCCCTACCTGCATCGCGGTAGCAATACCATTACCATACAGGTCACGAGCACTTGGTTCAACCGCCTTGTCTATGATGCCGCTTTGCCACAGGAACAACGCCGGACTTGGGTCATCAATGGTCCTTCTGCCAAAGAACCTTTGCGTCCCTCAGGCTTGTTGGGGCCCGTACAAATTAAACCCGAATCGGTCATTAGACAGTTACGCGCTAACTAGCTTTCTTTTCGTCATCTGCCCAACCGCTTTTCGATTACAATGGAACCCCATTGCGCACTCAAAACGGCAGGACATCTGTTCAAAAATATAAGCTGTTATCATCATAACGCTAATGACCGATTCGGGTTAAATGAAAAGTGAAAAAAAATGAATAATTATTTATGTTCAATGTTGACTTTCCCTGCTTGCCCTCCAGTAGGTGCACACGAAGGGAAAGTCAACGGCCGTCGAGCCTTGCTTCTTTCGCTAAGGTTTGGGGAGCACGTGCAGTACTACATATTCTG
>JAGCNQ010000005.1 GCA_017645845.1 Bacteroidaceae bacterium | reverse complement strand
TTACGGGGGAGCTGGTGGGGGTCCTTATTCAGGTGGTTATAGTGGCGGGGTTCCACCTCTTCCCATTCCGAACAGAGAAGTTAAGCCCGCCCGCGCCGATGGTACTGCACACCCGTGGGAGAGTAGGTAGCCGCCGTTTTTCAGCAGAAGCCCCGAGCATCGAAGATGTTTCGGGGCTTTTTTGACCGGATAAATGAGTAGTTTGTAAATATTTTTCGCAGAAAGATACTGTATGGAAATATATGTTGCGCACATGCCGTTGATTGGTTTGGCAGTTAATGTGAGGAGCATTGCCATCTTTCTTGCATATTTGATTTTGGCATTTTCCATCCTACTGATATATAGGAACTTTAATGAGAAAAGGATTGGTGTTGTGGAATTGTTGTTCATTCTGGTCAATATGCTTTTTGTGGCGAAGTATTCTGTAAGGGTTTCCGAATCCTTTGCGCCAGTTGCTACGCTTTCATCTTTTGTTTTTTATTATTTTCTGCTCCAATTCAGGTTCAAGATTCATAGTTTAAGTTTCAAGAAGTATATCTGGGGTGTCTGCCTGCTTGCCATCATGGGTATGGTAGTGGTGCAGTATGTTATTGATCCTTATTCCGTACAGGTAGATCGGTGGTCGGCTCTGCATTTCCCAATACATAACCTTCTATCCGGTATATATCCATACACAGCAAACACACACTTGGGCGGAAATGCATCACCTTTTCCTGTTTGGCAGATTCTTCACATTCCATTCTATCTTTTGAGGAATGTTGGGCTGTCGTTTTTTGCCGCAATTGCTCTTTTCCTATGGAGTTGCTGGAAGGTTCAGGGCAGGGAGAAAACTCTCGTTATCTGTCTGTTGATGTGCTCTTCTATTGCGGTCTGGTATGAGGTGTCAGTCAGGAGCGATCTTATTACGAATTTCCTGTTTTTGGCAGCAATAATCAATGTTGTTTTCCCTCATCTGAATCAGCAATGGGTGGAGAAACATCAGTGGTGGATAGCTTGTGCTGTGGGCTTGTCGGCGAGCACTAGGATACTTGTGCTCATCCCTATTTTGTTGTTGATGCTACCATATTTCATTAAGATGAATTGGCGCAATCAAATTGCTGTGACACTGTTGACTTCTGCTGTTTTTGCGCTGACGTTTGTCCCGTTTGCTGTATGGGATTGGCATGAGTTCTATTACTTCCAAAATAATCCTTGGTCTTTGCAGGTGCGTCAGGGTAATCTTTCAGATTTTATCCTTTTCGTTCCGCTTGCTATCTTTCTGTCAATGAATTATAAAGGGAATTCACAAAGGTACTTCCGCAATACAGCTGTGATGCTTGTGATATTTATAGCTGTAACGTTTGTACATAACATGTATATTGGAGAAAACTGGGATCTTTTTTCATCAACTTACGATATTACTTATTTCTCTACTGCCCTTCCCTTCTGTCTGCTTGCTTTGGGGGAAAAGACAATCCCAGACAGATAGTTTAATATTTTGTTTCAGATGGGCAATAAAACATTTGATATATTCGTTATACTATCGTACGTTGTACGATAATTGACCAATGATTACAGCCTCGATAGTAACATATAATAACAACTTGTTGGATCTGGAGGGCATCCTCCGCAGCTTGCTCATTTCACCTGTTCAGATGGTTTGGGTTATAGACCATAGTGATGATTTTATGGGTCTGGAGGGTGAGCTGCAGGAGTATAAGCGTAGGGATGATGAGTTCCTCAAACACGAGGGAAGAGGTTTTCAACTGGAATATATCAAGGAGGTCAATAAAGGTTATGGCGGCGGTCATAATGTGGCATTACGTAAGGCAATGGAAATGGGTAGTAAGTATCATCTTGTTGTCAATCCAGATGTATGGTTTGGCGCAGAGGTTATTCCTGCCCTGTGGCGACTGATGGAAGAGGACTGCTCCATAGCACTGGTGATGCCTAAAGTTCTTTTTCTGAACGGATCTGTGCAATGCCTGGCTAAGTTGTTGCCGACGCCCGTGGATCTCTTTTGTAGATTCTTCATGCCGGGAAAACTAATCGCCAAAAGGAATGACAGATTTGAACTAAAGCACTCTGGCTATGACAAGGAGATGAATGTGCCCTTCTTGTCTGGTTGCTTCATGTTCTTGAGAATAAGTGCCCTGCAGAGCGAGGGAATCTTTGACGAGCGCTTCTTTATGTATATGGAGGACGTGGATATTACCCGCCGATTGCATGCGAAGTACAAGACATTGTTTTTCCCGTCGGTAAGCATATATCATAGATTCAGTCGTCTGTCATACCACAATTGGAGCATATCATTGATACACATGATTAGTGTGGTGAAGTACTTTAACAAATGGGGCTGGATATACGATAGCGGGAGAAGATGCTTCAACAAGAAACTTCTAAAGGAACTTAAAACAGACAGTGAAGAATGACGGTGAGAAACATCATTATCATATTTTCTTGCCTGCTGCTAATACCTCTTGGCATCAGGTCTCAGAGTGAACGTCTTGTCGAGGATGTGCAGTATGGTGTAAGTTTGCGTGGTACTGGCGGCGGTGGAGACAATGCTCCGTTTTGGTTTACAAACAACAGATACGGGTTAGGACCTGTCGAGAACAATACTTTTCAGGCTCGTGCTTATATTAAGCGTGATGCAGAGACTGACTCGCTGATGTCTTGGCGTATTGGCTACGGTGCTGATGTGGCAGCTGGATATGGAAATCAAAGTGAGTTTTGTATTCAGCAATTATTCTTAGATGTGCAATGGAAGGTGCTGAGACTCTCGGTGGGGCAGAAACAAAGACCCTCGGAATTCAAGAATGAGGAGCTCTCCTCCGGTGGTATGACGCTTGGAATTAATGCACGCCCCATTCCTCAGGTGAGGCTGGAGATGCCTGACTTCTGGATTGTTCCTGGCACGAAGGGACTGTTCGCTATCAAGGGGCACATAACTTATGGTATATACACGGACAACAGGTGGCAGCGAAATTGGAACGCTGGAACAAACAACCTTTATACTCAGAACAGCCTTTTTCATTCGAAGGCATTGTTCATGAAGATCGGCAACGAAAAGAAGTTCCCACTGACATTGAAGGGGGGACTGGAGATGGCTTGCCAGTTCGGGGGGAAAGGTTATAATCTTGTAAGCTATCAAGGAGATAAAATAGAGCAGGGAGTCGACCTCGGTGGAAATATCTTTAGAGCCTTTGTTCCAAGTGGAGGGGATGTCAACGACTATACTGTTACTAATGCCAGCGGTAACCATATCGGCTCATGGCACCTCCGCTTGGACTGGACACAGAAAGACTGGAGAGTAGGGGGCTATATGGATCACCTTTTTGAGGACCAAAGCCAGATGTTCATGCAATACGGCTTTTGGAAAGATATGCTTCTGGGCCTCGAGGTAAATTTCCCCAAGAACAATTTTGTTAGTAGCCTTGTCTATGAACATATCGGAACGATGAACCAGAGCGGTCCTCTCTATCATGATGCTACGGTGGAGAACCCGCAGCAGATAAGTGCCAACGATAGTTACTACAATAACCATGTTTACGGATCTTGGCAGCATGGTGGCTTCGTCATGGGTAATCCCGTTATTCTTTCGCCAATGTATAATGAATATATGGGTATGAGTGGCCTCTTGAATAATTATTTCAACCGTGTCAATGCCCATCATGTGGGTATCAAGGGAAATCCCAGCGACAGATTGTCATGGAGGATGCTATATACTTACGAAAAGAATCTGGGAGCCTATGACCATCCTGTGAAAGACCCTCTTAAAGGGCATTTCTTGCTTATGGAAGCCGTCTATAAGTTGAAGCAAATTAAGGGGCTGAGTATTGCCGCAGCATACGGACATAATCATGGCAGCCTGTTGGGGAAGGCCAATAGTGCCATGCTTACTGTTTCATGGGACGGTTGGATACGCAAGAGCGACTAATCTCTCTCTAACATTAAACATTAGAAGTACAATCCAAAATAAATGAAATAGCGTGAAAGGATATTTTTACATATTAGCTCTTACAGCATTGTTTATGAATTTGACAAGCTGTGACAAATGGGATTGCAACGGCGACTTGGATGGTATGTGGCAGATGACGGAATGGAGGGACAAGGACGGTGTGGTGAGGGCAACCAAGGAGGATATGATATTCTACAACTTCCAGTTGCAGATGGCCAGTTTCCGCAAGCAAAGTTGTGAGAAGTTCTTCACTCGCACATCATTGGAGGCAACTCCTGAGCGAATTCGAATTTTTGACCCCATAGAATACGCGGGAAACGGACATGACGAGGTACTGCCGATGTCTATCCTTTCTGTTGTAGGGGTACCGCAGGATGGCATTTTGTGGGTTCAGGTATTGACGGGCAGCACAATGCAGCTGAGGACGAACTCGCAAGATATCCTCACTTTTAGAAAGTATTAGAACTGTTTAATACAGAGAGACCATGAGCAACAACATACTTTTCCCTCTTCTCACTTCTTTCGTGTCGGCTGTGATTGTAACCCTTGTAGGTTTGCCTTTTATTATAAAGGCATGCCGTTACTTCGAGTATTTTGACATCCCCGACGAACGAAAGGTACACCGTAAGCCTGTACCGCGTCTTGGCGGATTAATTTTTTTGCCTGCTGCTGTTGTTGGGCTTTTCGTGGCTTCATGGACGAATGTTATGACAGGAGGCGAGGAATTTGTTTTTGGTGTTTCGACGTTGGCTATGACCCTAGGTGCGTTGATAATATACTTGATAGGTGTCATTGACGATCGCTATGGCATGAAAGCTATCCAAAAGTTTTTCATACAGACTATAGCTGCGTTTCTCCTGCCTCTGTGTAACCTTGTCATAACAGACCTTAATGGCCTTTTCGGGTTGCATCAGATTCCGTTTATAGTAGCCTATATACTGACAGTAATAGCTATTCTTACCATTGTGAATGCCATCAATCTGATAGACGGCATTGACGGTCTGTCCTCAGGACTCTGTATCCTAATATTATCGGCTTATACGGTATTGCTAAGGGAGAACCCTGCCATCGCCTCTCTGAATGCCGCGATAGTAGGCTCGCTGGTTGTCTTTTGGTGTTTCAATGTGTTTGGAAAAGTAGGTGGGCTGAAAATCTTTATGGGCGATGCGGGTAGCTTATTCTTGGGCTATGTATGTGCTTATATGAGTATCAAGAGTCTGATGCGTCCTATCGCACCTGTAGATTGCGGTGAGGAACAGATGCTTATCTCTATTACGTTGTTACTTGTTCCAGTGCTTGATGTTGTGCGTGTGGCTCTGCAGCGTCGATTCACGGGACATGGCATCTTTGAACCAGACAAAACCCACATCCATCATATTCTGATGAATGCAGGTTTGTCCATGCATGCAGCCTTAGCTTGTATATTGTCTCTGTTCCTTCTGATTTGCGTCATCAATTATGCCATGTGGCAATGCAACTTCCCTATGCCTTTAATTGTATTGCTGGATATTGCAATCTATGTTCTGGTATGGGGAGTGCTGATGCTCTCGAACAAATCGAACAATTGATTTCTTTCGTAGAATCGTTCAGTCTAGTGCCTCATATTTTGACTGACGGCTCTTGAACTCGGGCACTATTTCCTTCATGATTCTCACGATGGCCATGTCATCGTAGGAGTAGCTGGCCTCGAGCAGACGCTCTTCGTTGCGACGAGCTTGTTCGTAGTCGTACTCACGCACCTTGGCTACCATAATCTTAGGATGCATGGTTGGCAGCGTGTGCTCGGCATCGTTGAGTACTTCCTCATATAGTTTTTCTCCGTCGCGCAGTCCTGTGAATTCAATCTTGCAGCCCTTTGCACCGCTTAGCGTAATCATTCGTTGTGCCAGGTTGGCTATGCGCACGGGCTTGCCCATGTCGAAGACAAAGATTTCGCCACCTTTGCCCATCGTTCCGGCTTCCAGAACCAGTTTGCAGGCTTCGGGAATAAGCATGAAATAGCGGATGATGTCGGGGTGCGTGACAGTCACGGGGCCACCCTTGGCTATCTGTTCTCTGAAGATGGGTATCACGCTGCCGTTGCTGCCCAGTACATTGCCGAACCGCGTTGTGACGAATTGTGTACAGGGCAGGTTGCCGTTTGCCTGAAGTAGAGAGTTGTCAGTTGTATCGTTTACTTTTGTGCTTTCTTCGCCCTGTTGCTTCATTTTCTCAATCGCTTTATTGAGCGACTGACAATAAATCTCGCATATGCGCTTGGAGCATCCCATTACGTTTGTCGGGTTCACGGCCTTGTCGGTCGATATCATCACGAATTTCTTGGTTCCATATTTGACGGCAAGGTCTGCGATAATGCGTGTGCCATAAACATTATTTTGGACAGCCATAGCTGGGTTGTCCTCCATCATGGGTACATGCTTGTATGCAGCAGCATGGAAGACGTATTCGGGGCGGAATCGGCGGAAAATGTCTTCCATGAAGGTTTTGTTGGTGATGCTTGCTACGATTGTATGGCACGGGATGTTGGGATATTGGCTTGCCATCATGCGTCTGACGTCGTGCATGGGTGTTTCAGCCTGGTCAATGAGAACCATTTCCTTTGGTTCAAAGTGTGCTACTTGATGCACCATTTCGCTGCCAATACTGCCTGCGGCGCCGGTGATGAGGATGCGGCTAGCGTTCAGTTGCCTGCCGATAGCAATCATATCCACTTCTATCTTGTCGCGGGGTAGAAGGTCTTCAATATCGACTTCGTGCAGTTGGTTGTAGCGCAGTTCGCTCTTTCCGTCCCATTCCTTCGCAGAGGGCAGCATCAGAATCCTGATTCCTGCAGCGATAAGGTCATTGACAAGTGTCTCTTGTTCGCGGAAGTGTACTGTCTGCAACGGACTGACCATGAGGGTTCCCACGTCTTGCTTGCGCATAAGTTCAACGATGTTATCTTCTTCGCTATAAACGGGAAGTCCCAGTAACCATTTTCCCTTCATGCTTGGATCGGGACTTATAAAGCCTTTGATGGTGTAGCGGTTAGGGGTCTCGTTACGTATGCTTTTTGCGAGGCTGACTCCACCATCTTGTGCGCCATAGATGAAAATACGTTTGCTGTAACCGCCTGTGCGGAAGAGGTCGTACAATGTCTTGACAACGACTCGGGCGGCGCACATAAACGACGTAGCAAACATGAGAAGAAGTATCAGTCTTGGGTAGTGCTCCAGGAAGATATTATGGTGAGTGGGGAAGAGCTGATAGCCAATGAAAGCGATTACAGATCCAACCAGCATAGCTAGGGCAAGGCGGCCAAGGTCCACGAAACTGCTGTATCGGAAGATGCCGCTATAGGTGTGAAAGATGCGGAAGGCAATGGTATAGGGAACGAGCAAGATGCAAAGATCCCACAATATAGGCCAAAAATGCCTTGTGACTTCCTCTCCTCCGTTGAAAAGGTAGTATGCGAGATAGCCGCAGAAGATAATGATGAGGTAGTCGATAATCAGAATGCACCAATAGGGCATCGCATTACGACTGAAATACCAATTAAGTAGGCTTGAAAAAATCTTCATTTCAAATAAATCATAATTTGGTGGCCAAAATTACCACTTTTTTACCACATGGCCAAGTAAAGCGCCGCCAAAAAGGTATGAATGTCGCTTTTTGCTATCTCCTTTTTGCAAAAGGAGACAGAATGATTCCATGAAGATGCTTAGAACATAGCTTTCCAAGAGGAGCCGAAAACCCAACGGTTTGACAGGAAGTGCGTGCTGAAAGTATGCAGGTAATCTATCGAGAAGCCGATTGTCTGGTTGTGGCTTTGCAGCATGTCAATCACAATGCCTGCTCCGCCTGTTGGACGTAGTTGTGCCTTGATGTTGAGCAGGTTTTCACCCATCTGATGGTCCTCTGCTACTCTGTGGAAAGTGACACCTTCATTGTAACGCACACCCCAGAGTGTCCGCACGCCAAAGCGAGTTCCTTTCACTAAAGGGATAATCCATCCTGCAGCTATGTTGCCGTGATAGAGGTGTATCTGTTCGCCCCAGGCTGTAACAGCAGGATTGGGAATTTCCAGCTTTGCCTGCGACATGGTGTATCGCCCTATGGCAGAGAGAAATAAGTTGTTATTCAGGAACCATTCCGCCTCGAAACCTGCCGTTAGGGAGGCACTGGTGCGAAGTGTGATATCTGTCATATCGAAACCTTGAGCTGCTTCTGCGAAATCTTCAACGGAAAGCGAGCGTCCGTTTGTCTCTGTGCCGGAAATAAGGCGGAAACCTGATGGTCGGTTGTCCAACGCAATTAGTTGTGCCTGTTCGGATGAACTGAGGGGCATGCGTCGGATACCTTTCCTCCCAATAATCTTGTCTGTCAGGAAATAAGCCAGGTGTGTGCTGACCACACCGATGCCAGCGCCCATGAAGATGTCGTTCATCCAATGTGCATTGTGCTTGATGCGTAGCATCTGTGTTCCTGTGGCGGCGGTATATCCTCCGATAGTTATCCAAGGGCTGATGTGGCCGTATTCGCGACTGAGGATAGTCGCACCCATATAGGCCAGCGATGCGTGCATAGATGGAAAACTGTTGGTGTTTGAACCGTCTGGGCGCTCTTCTGTCACACTCCATCGTAAAGTCTGTGAAAGACCTACAGTCAATCCGGCGGCGAGTCCGTTGGCTACGAGCATGCGTCGGGTGGTGCTGCGTGACTTTACTCCGCAGGCTTTCATCACCCAAGTTGCAGCAAGGGGCGAAAGGGCGAGTCCGTAATCTTCCCAACGATGATTGTTTTCGGGGTAGGGACCTGGTAATTGGTTGAAGCTACGATGGGTAAAGGTCTGGATGACGCCGCGCAATGACATTGATAAGCCGTCGCGGTTGAAGCGCATCTCCTCGCGGATGAGGCTATCCTCTGTGATGATCTGCTGTATCAGGTAAACCAGAGAATCCTGACTCATGCCTCTGCTAGCGAAACAGAGCAGAAATAGAGACAAAAGGAGTTTCTTCATCCTTCCTTTGTCTTTATTATGTCAGATAAGGTACTGTTTGGAGATACTTTCGTTGTTCTCCACGCATTGTATAGTTTGGGCGAGGAGTGCCGCAATGGAGAGTTGCTTTACCTTGCTGCACTTGTTGTCGTAGGGGATGCTATCGGTAAAGACCATTTCCTCTATGGCAGAAGCCTCGATGCGCTCGTTAGCAGGTCCGCTCATGACTCCGTGGCTTGCGATAGCCCGTATGCTGCGGGCACCGTTCTTTTTCATCAGGTCGGCAGCCTTTGTGATAGTGCCTGCTGTATCAACCATATCGTCAATCAGGACGACATCAGCGTCAAACACGTCGCCGATGATTTCCATGCTTGCCACCTCGTTGGCTTTCTTGCGCGTTTTATTGCAGAGCACCATGGGGCAGTTCAGATATTTGCTGTAGGTGCTGGCACGCTTGGAACCGCCAACGTCAGGTGTTGCGATGACCAGATTTTCCAGGTTGAGACTCTGAATGTAGGGCAGTAAGACGCTGGAAGCGTAGAGGTGATCGACGGGAACGTTGAAGAAACCCTGTTCCTGGTCGGCATGCAGATCCATTGTGATGAGGCGCGTGATGCCTGCCACGCTGAGCATGTCTGCAACAAGTTTGGCGGCGATGCTGACACGCGGCTTGCTCTTTCTATCCTGCCTTGCCCATCCGAAGTAGGGGACGACGGCATTGATAGTGCGGGCCGAAGCACGCTTGGCGGCGTCAATCATCAGGAGCAGCTCCATCAGATTGTCGGTATTGGGGAAGGTGCTTTGCACCAGGAAGACATCCACACCACGGATGGATTCCTCAAAGCAGACCTCAAATTCACCGTCGGAGAAGTGTGTGATAGAGAGATTGCCCAACTCGCAGCCAAGAATTTGGCATATTTTCTCTGCCAGGTAACGTGACTTGGTACCTGAGAACACCTTGAATGACTTCTTTTCTTCCATTGCTTTTATCGAAGAGAAAACTAATTTTGAATTTTGAAATTATTCATTTTGAATCTTTATCACCCAACCGCCTTCCTCAGCTTTCGGAAGTGTGCGATAATGTCCTTATAGTCGCGCTGCGAGTGGACATCGAAGTGATTCCACAGGTCGCCTCGGATAGCTACGCCGCCGAATCCCCATTCGCGAACCTGCTCTATATTGTCCAAAGACACACCACCTTCGGCAATGACGCGATGGTCGATGATGCCCTGTCGGTTGGCGGCACGCAGTTCGTCGGGAGTAAAGGAGGCTTTGTTTTCGCTTTCCGAGATGCTGTCGAAGATGTTGCGCAGCAGCACATACTCGCATTGTGGCTTCATCTCTACGGTGCTCTGCAGGTCGTAGCAGGTGCGTGTCACAGGTCCTCGGTATGAAGGGGGAGCCTGTGGGTGACGTTTACTGAGGTGGATGCCCAGGAGACCAAATTCGTCGCGCAGATAGAAATGGTCATGCACGACAATTTTCTTGCGGTACTGCTCTGGCATGAGGCTCAGGAGTCGCTCGCAATATACTGGTTCTGAATTGGGTTTGCGCAGGTGGAGAATATCCAGCCCTTCCTCGAAAAGCGTGGTCAGGATCTTGTCTTCTTCAACGAAGAACTCAGGGCAAGTGAGCAGAATAAGTTTCATTCCGGTTCTCTATGTCTGTTTTCTGTGTGCAAAGTTACGAATAAGCGAGCGATTTTCCAAATTTATTTCAAAAAAACCGTACGAGAGTTTTTCTGATTGCAGAACAAGGGTGCGAATAGGTGAGCAAAAAACAAAACGAAAACAGAGGTTTTTGGTAATTAGTTGGAGAAAAATTTGCGAATACCAGAGAAAAATGTTATTTTTGCACGTGGAAATTTATGTTCCAAGTCGTGGAATACAAGTTTCAAACCCTGAAACATATGTTTCTAGACTTGGAACACAAGTTACAAACTTCGGGACAGAAAATATCCCTGGGAGAAGGGAAATAATTACTGAAGAGGAAATTAATTTATTATAAACTAAAACTAAAAATTATTATTATGGCAAATTACGTATTACAGGAACTTCCTGATGGAATGAGTGGTGGCAAGAAGGTGTTGTATCCCAAGATGCAGACGTACTCGATGCACGATTTTGAAACAGTCTTGAGCAATATGCGCGTCTATGCAGGCAGCATTAGCGTAGGCATTATGCGTGGTGTCATAGATGCAATGGTGCAGAGCATGAAGACGTGGATGCCTCTGGGACACACCATCAAGATTGACGGGCTGGGCGTGTTCTCGCTTTCACTGGGCTTCGACGAGAAGGCGATTGCTATGGAAAGTGGAAAGAAAAGCAAAAAGGCAAAATATCGTCATGTCTGCATCAAAGGCGTTAATTTCAAGCCTGACCCAGAGTTTCTGAAAGGTTTGAACAGTGAAGTGACTTTCGAGAAGGCAAATGCAGAAGTAAGAACTCCGAAGAAGGGCGATTTCAACTGTAAGGAACGAATTGCGACGATTTGGGCTATTATCGAAAAGAACGGCTTTATGACACTTTCGGATTATGTAAGTGCTACAGGTCTCAGCAGGACAACTGCATCCCGCGAACTGAAAACCCTTGCTGCATATCCATCATCAAAAATCACTACGAGGGGCAGTCATTCGCACAAGGTTTGGGTGAAGGAATCCTGATTATCCGTTCATCTTTGCTGCGAAGCAACGAAGAAGTCAGGTGGAAATGCCCAATTGTTTGAGCTTTTCCAGGCAAAAGGGCTCCCGCTGTTGGCAAAAAAGTGCAATACATTAAAACTTTTTGGCCAAATCGCGCGTACATTATTATTTATTTACTATCTTTGCAAAGCAGAATACTATAAAACTTTAAGATATGAAGAGGATAACGTTACTCGCTACTTTGCTTGCAGCACTTTCTGTCGCACCTTCAAGCGCACAGAAGAAGTACTCTAACCCTGTTTACGGTTCAGACTTCCCTGACCCGACGGTTCAGCGTGCACTTGACGGCACATTCTATGCCTATGCTACAGGATGTAAGTGCAGGAAGAGTTCAGACCTCGTAACGTGGGAAGGCGTTTCTGGCGTCATTTCGCGTCCCACATGGAACGACAGTACATATACTGACGCTGACGGCAAGAAACAGACAGACTATTATAGCCTTTGGGCAGCTGACGTCAATTATGTCGATGGGAAATACGTATGCTACTATGCCTCGGCCCTTTGGGGCAACGGAACCCGAACCGGCATCGGTGTGGCTACCGGCGATACTCCCACCAAGTTCACGGACAAGGGGAAGTTGTTCCGCAGCACCGAGATAGGCGTGAAGAACAGTATCGACCCTTGCTATGTCGAAGAGTTTGATAAGAAGTACCTTGTATGGGGCAGCTTCAACGATATCTGTATCGTCGAACTTACCGACGACGCCCTTGCTGTCAAGAATTTCAAGCCCATCAACAATCCGCAGTCAAACGGTTCTTGGAGGCGTCATGCAGGCGTGACGAAACTGGCTGGCGGTGCTTTCGAGGGCGCGATGATTTACAAGCGCGGCAAGTACTACTACCTCTTTGCAAGTGTAGGCTCATGTTGTAATGGTGAGAACAGCACGTATAGGACTGTTGTGGGACGTGCCACGAAGCTTACAGGCCCTTACGTCAACAAGCAGGGCGGACAAATGGTGAGCGACAACTATACCACCATCATCTCGGGTGACAGCCGTTGGAAAGGCCCAGGTCACAACAGCGAAATCATAACCGACGATGAGGGGCAGACCTGGCTCCTCTATCACAGCTACGATATGAACAACGGTTGTGAGGGCCGTCTCATGCTCCTCGACAAGATAACATGGGACCGTAACGATTGGCCAGTCGTCAACGACGGACATCCCAGCAGCGGAGAAATGGACGCCCCTGTCTTCTATTCCGGTAACGGGGCCAATGTTACCTACAAGGCCATTAACGCCGACCTGATGAAGAGCAACTGGAAGGGTTGGAACGTCACCGCCAGCGAGGAATGCGAAACAGGAAGCGGTAAGGGTACTGCCTTCTCGCCTTTCGGATTTGCCAGATACGGCGGCACTTTCGACATCTCCCAAACAATCAGCGCCAGCGTTGAGGACGGACTCTACGAGATGAAGGTGAACGGCTTTGATACGGGACAGAGTGTGGAATATTATGTAGGAAGTGTGGGTACTCCTGTCATCAGTCCTTTCGACGAAAACAATACTGCACCTACCTCCGATAATGTCGTCTCTAATAACTTCCTCAACGGCAAGTTCAGCCAAAGTGTCTATGGACTCGCTGTAGGCAGCAAACTGACTTTCGGTATGCGTACCAAGCAGCCTCTTTCCGACACGGAGCGATTCTGTGTGGGCAATATCAACATCATCTATCGAGGCAAACTGGACGGTTCCGACCCGACTACGCTGGCTTCTGTCCTGAACAGCTACTATGCGATGGTAGATGCCTATGCAAACGGAGGACAGCCTTACTATGACGGTTACAACAAGACGATAGCCGCCTACAAGGAAACGGCCGAGGGAACGGAAGATGCTAAGACCCGCTACCAGCAGCTGCTGAGAATAAACCGCACTATTGACAGCATCAAGACCAGCATCGACGTTTATGCCAACCTCGTTGTCGAGGTCAACCTGCTTCAGGAGAAGTTGGCCCTTGCTGAGGAAGGCGGCTATAGCACTCAAGAGGCCAAGGATGCTCTGGCAGAAGGTCAGCAGGCACTCGCCGACTGCAACCTCAAGGACAGGGAGGTGAAGACGCTTGTTTCCCTTTTGCAGAACGCTCGCCGCAACATGATGTACGCCTATCAGGAGGGCGATGGCACTAAGGACAATCCCTACGTTATCCTCCGTCCCGAACAGCTCGACCACATGCACAATGTCCTCGTTCAGGACCAGATGATTTATTTCGTGCTTGGCGCTGATGTCGATATGGAGGGTTATGACTGGAAACAGCTCAACACCAGCGAGAACGGCTACCGCTATTGGATAAACTTCGACGGTCAGGGGCACATCATCCGCAACCTTACGCCTGGTGGCACCAGGTATTATCCCAGCTTCTTCGGCACGATGTGCGGCGAGATACGCAACACCGGTTTCGTCGATGCAAAGATAGATGCGACAGCCTCCGGAGCAGCCGTTATCGGTGGAACCTTGGGACATAGTACCTTCAAGGATGCCGAGGGTAATCTCTATCCCGTCATCATTGAGAATTGCTACGTGACCGGCACAATTACCAGTAAGGGTTATGTGGGTGCCCTCGGAGGCACACTTGGCAATTCGCCCATCACCATCCGCAACTGTTACAGCGCAGTAACTATTACGGGCAACGGCTCGTCTGCCAACTATTCCGGCGGTCTTGTGGGCAGGGTTCGTACGAACCTGACGATAGAGAATTGCTATGCGGCTGCTCCCGTCTCTTCGCCCGTTGCAGGCGGCATTGTGGCAGGTGGTCAGAACGACTCTACGCCTGGCAGCATCTACACCAACGTGATAGCCTGGAACCCAAGCGTAGATAGTACTCTGCCGGCTGGTACAGCAGCTCCCTTCGGTTTCACTACCGACCTTGATGTTCTCACTGGAGTCTATACCTTTGCCGATATGCTGTTGAATGGCGAGCCTGTCGAAGATGGTTTGAGTCACTTGGAACTTTGTGATATAGCTGGAGAATGGGGTGCTCCTTGGTACCAGAACCCAGTAGCAGGCAACGGCTATCCCATCCTGCAGTGGCAGTACGATCGTGGTGATTATCGCGAGATATGCGGTTTCGACCCGGATAATATCCCCGTTGGCATTCAGGAGGTTCAAAGTTCTACGTCCAACGCTCCTGGTCCAATCTACAACCTTTCAGGCCAGCGCTTGCAGAAGGTGCAGAAAGGCATCAACATCGTTGGCGGCAAGAAGATAGTCGTGAAATAAGTTAAGGTCAAGGTCAAGGTTAAAGTCAAGGTTAAGGTTAAAATAAGATTGAAGTTATGAGACACTACATTCTATTCCTGATACTGCTTTGCTGTGTACCGGCTTGGGCGCAGCGGCAGAACGTCAGCGGAACGGTCAAAGGACCTGATGGCGTTATCGCCAAGGTGTACGTCCGCGAGATTGATGCGAATCATCGCGTCTTTAATCAGACAACTACCGACAGGAACGGACTCTTCTCCTTCCTGGTTCGCGATGCCCAGCATTCGCTGCAGTTCTATGCTCCGGGCTACCGTACTTTTTCTCACAAGATGCTCGGCGAGAAGTCGTTCCGGGTGACGATGGAGAAGCGTCGCACCTCGTCCTATGTCGCTACGGCAAAGGTGATTCTCACAAGCGAACAGCTCTTCTGCGGCCATTATCTTGGCGAGGTCGTGCGTCGGAAAGCTTGGATAGAGAAGATGTGCGACACGCTCTATACCATTATTCTTCCGATTGAGATGACACGCCTTGTGGATGAATATCCAACAGGTCGGCAGCTCATTATCTTGGATCAGATGGGCCGGCAGGTGATGCAATGCGAGAATGTGGTTGATGTCTATCCCCTCAGGGATGACCCGGATAAGATAGATCAGATGTGCCTCGCCCAGTCATATACCGGTACCGACCGCATCCCGGGTGGTTCGGAGGATGACAAGAAGCTCTACGCTTATCCTCACTTCCAGATTTCCCGTTCTCAGCTCGAATTGCTTTGCGAAAAGCCCGAACTGCTTGGCCGCCTTGCCGTTGATACCTATCGGGCAGATAACTATTGGAACTTCTTCCCGACAGAGAAAACGATTTCACTCTTCCGTAAAGTATTGGAAGATAGATAAATAAAAACCATGAATATACGGAAATCTATTGCCGCATTGGTCTTTTGCTGTGCGGCATTTTGTCATGCAGAGGAGGATAAGACATTTTTCCTCATCTCAAACACCCACCTTGACACCCAGTGGAACTGGGACGTCAAGACCACCATCTCGCAGTACGTCAAGAACACGCTCTTCGACAATATGGCGCTCATGGACAAGTATCCCGACTTCCGGCTCAACTACGAGGGTGCCATCAAGTACATGTGGATGAAGGAGTATTACCCTGCCGAGTTTGAGAAGTTGAAAGGCTACATACAGAGCGGGCAGTGGCACGTGAGCGGAATGTCCATTGATGCTTGCGACGTGATGATGTCGTCAGCCGAGAGCATCCTGCACAGTATGCTCTATGCCAACCG
>JAGCNQ010000048.1 GCA_017645845.1 Bacteroidaceae bacterium | reverse complement strand
TTCAAAATTCAAAATTCAAAATTATAGTGAAAAGTGAAAAATTTTTGTTTTTTCTCGTTTTTTTTATACTTTTGTACAAAATTTCATGATAAATGAGTCTTAATACAGCTCTTCAACTTCCGAGAGGATGCCGTGTGGTGCAGCTTCCCAGGATTTCCGACCAGCGCGGCAGTTTGGCCTTTGGAGAAGCGGAACGGCACATCCCATTTCCCATCAGACGTATCTTTTGGACATATAATATCCAGGACGGTAATATGCGTGGCGACCATGCTCACCGAACTTGCGAGATGGTGCTGTTTCCCATCGGAGGCAGTTTCGACATCGAAGTGGACGATGGCGAGAACACAATTGTGCTCCACATGGACGACCCCAGTCAGGGAGTATATATTCCGCCCCTGGTGTGGTGCCGCCTGATGAACTTCACGACGGATGCTGCCTGTATCAGCCTGGCTTCGGAAGAGTACAGGAGCGAGGACTATATTCATGATTACGAGGAATTCAAAGAGAAAGTTAAAAAATTGAAAAGTTGAAAAGTTAAAAAGTTGAAAGGTTGAAGGGAATCATGGCGGCAGCAAATTCTTCATTTTTCACTCTTCATTTTTCATTTAAAGTATGACGATTATACCATATTCTGTATATCGCAAGGAGACGTGGGATGCGTTCATAGATATGTCGAAGAATGGCACCTTCCTTTTGAAGCGTGGCTTCATGGATTATCATTCCGACCGTTTCTTCGACTGTTCCCTTCTCATCTATACCGGCATATCCCCCGACGAAGAGTTCAAGGAGAAGAGCCTGACAACGAAGGATCTTATGGCTGTCTTCCCTGCCAACTGGGACAAGGAGCGTCTGACCGTCTATTCGCATCAGGGTCTGACCTATGGTGGACTTGTGGTACTGCCGGATGTAACGCAGAAGGAGGTGATGGACATGATGCAGGCCATACTCCAGTACTATCGCGACTATATGCAGGCCCAACGCATGGTCTATAAGCCTATACCTTATATATATAGCAGTATTCCATCAGGCGAAGACCTCTATGCGCTCTTCCGCGTAGGAGCACAATTGTCACGCCGACTGGTGAGCACATGTGTCTCGATGCGCAATCCGATGAAGATGATGACCCTACGCATCCGGCAAGCGAAGAAGGCTGTGGAACACGGATTCTACATAGACCGCATGACGGAGGGCGATACACAGACATTGCAGGAATACTGGACACTACTGGAAGAGGTGCTGGAGAAGTACCATGACGCACATCCCACGCATACGTTGCAGGAGATGGAGTCACTCATGAGGAACTTCCCCAGGAATATCCGGCTCTACATCGTCCGGCATGAGAAACGTATCGTGGCAGGCGTGATTATTTTCGAGTGTCGTAGGGTAGCACACGTGCAGTACATCGCCAGCGGCGAGGAAGGGCGAACGTATGGAGCTTTGGACCTGTTGTTCCGGCACCTCATTAACGAGCGGTACAAGCAGTTCGACTATCTCGACCTTGGCACATCCAACGAGAATGACGGCCGTGTGCTGAACGAGGGGCTCATTTTCCAAAAGGAAGGCTTCGGCGGCAGGGCTGTCTGCTACGATACGTATGAAGTGAGTATCCCCTCCCTATCAGGGAAGTTGGAAAAGGACCGTTCCGTCAAATACCTCGACCTGAAGCGCGTCAACAATTCCTTCGAGCCAGAACTGACGGCAGAAGTCTCACGCGTGGTGCAGGGCGGATGGTATCTTCTAGGAAAGGAGAATGCACGTTTCAGCAAGGACTTTGCAGAGTTCTGCGGAGCGAAGTATTGTGTGCCGACGGGCAACGGCTTGGATGCCTTGACGATGATTCTAGTCGCCTATAAGCAGATGCTTGGCTGGGGCGATGGTGCCGAGGTCATCGTGCCTTCCAACACCTATATTGCCAGTATTCTGGCCGTGAGTCGGGCTGGCCTGCAGCCTGTGCTATGCGAGCCGCGCCTGGAGGATTATCTCATCAATCCCGAGTGTATCGAAGAGCTCATCACAGAGCAGACAAAGGCTATCATGGTGGTGCATCTCTACGGTCGTGTTTGCGAGATGAATCCGATAAACGCTGTGGCCAGGAAGCATGGTCTCAAGGTCATTGAGGATGTGGCACAGGCACAAGGCGTTTCCTATGAGGGCGTCCGAGCCGGTCATCTTTGTGATGCAGCAGGCATAAGCTTCTATCCCGGCAAGAATCTCGGGGCATTGGGCGATGCGGGTTGTATCACGACCGACGATGAGGCTCTGGCTGAATACGTCCGCACGATGGCCAACTACGGCAGCCGTGAGAAGTATGTCAACGAAATAAAGGGGGTGAACAGCCGTATGGACGAAGTGCAGGCCGCTGTGATTTGTCTCAAACTGAAACGGCTGGATGCAGACAACGAGGCTCGCCGAAGGGTGGCACAGGCTTATAGTGAAGGCATCAATAATCCTCTCATCACATTGCCTACATTGCCCGAAGACCCACTGCAGAACGTCTGGCACATCTATCCCATCCGCACCCAGGAGCGTGACCGTCTTCGCGAATATCTGTCGGCTTCCGGCATCGAGACGATGGTGCACTATCCCATTCCACCACATCGGCAAAAGGCCTACAGCGAATGGAACGACCGTACCTATCCCATCAGCGAGCGCATCCATCGCGAAATCCTTTCTCTGCCCATGTCACCAGTGATGAGGGAAGAAGAGGTTCAGCGCGTTATCGAGGCACTGAACGGATACAGTTAAAGGTTAAGAGTGAAGATATTGAAAATATGAAGGGCGTTACCTCACGGCAACGCCCTTCTTGTGGTTGGTTGGAAAAAGTCTAATTGAAATAATGGTTTGTGATTGATTTTAGGCTTCTGCGGGAGTTTCAGTTGTTTCACCCTCAGTAGCCGGAGCAGTTTCCACTTCAGCCTCGGGTTCTGCTACTGCTTCTTCCTCAGCCTTTGCGGCAGCCTCAGCTTCTGCCTTAGCGACAGCTTCAGCGGCTTTCTTGTCTGCTACTTTCTTTGCGATCTCTTCGTTGGCCTTCTTTTCGGCTTTCAGTCTTTCTGCTACTGCAGCTTTCTTGTCAGCCTCTTCCTTAGCCGATACCTGATTCAGACCCTTCTGCTTGTCAGCTTTCCACGCAGCAAACTTTGCTTCGCAGGCAGCTTCGTCAAAAGCGCCCTTCTTAACGCCGCCACGCAGGTGCTTCATCAGGTATACACCCTCGCGTGAAAGAATGTTACGAACCGTGTCGGTGGGCTGTGCGCCGCACTCTACCCAATAGAGGGCACGGTCGAATTTCAAATCTACAGTGGCGGGATTGGTATTTGGATTGTAGGTACCAATCTTCTCTGTAAACTTGCCATCTCGTGGCGCTCTTACATCAGCGATTACGATACTGTAGAAAGCATAGCCTTTACGACCGTGACGCTGCAATCTAATTTTTGTTGCCATAATTTTAATTAAACTTTTAATATAGGTTTGAAATATGCCACTAACTCGTAATGGCGGCGCAAAGGTACGACAAAAAATTAAGAATGAATAGTGAAGAATGAAGAATTTTTTGTTTTCTTGCTGAATTTTTGTCCTTTTTCCCTCAACTATGTACTGATAATTGGCGTACAATGGGCAGAAATTGCCTCAAAGATGTGCCACTTATCGCATATAACGCTCGTGAGATGTGTCAGTCAGCAGCTTATGGTCGCCCACGTTCAGGTTGAAGAAGTGCCCCGTTCCTCCTTCTTCCATGGCACTCAGTACGACGTTTTCTTTCACGGCATTGTGTTTCCAGAAGCCAATGTTCAGGTTTGTCACGCTACTATTGAAGCGTCCATCGACCTCGAACGCCGTGTGCTTCTCTCCATTGGCGGCATACCAATAGACGAAGCAGTTTGTGTAGAACAACTTGCCGCCTGTGTTGTGGAAGCCTGTGGCGAACTGATCGCTGTAGCAGAAGTCGTACCAGTTGTCATTCTTCTCGTCCCAGAAGCCGCAACTCGACTCGTAACCCTTCGACGAATTGAAATAAAGTGGGTGGATATTCCTCAGGCTGTTGCCTCCCGAAAGAAGTTTCATACCTATTTGTATGCCAGCGATGCGCATGTTGGTGAACGTGTTGTCGAAGCCCTCCACCAGCACGCCGATGCTCTCCATAGTGAAGTTGCCCACGATGTTCACGTCGTGAATGTCACAGTCCGACGAACCATTGTTGGCACCATGCTTTACGTGGATGCCAATCTTCACGTTCTTTATCGATGTGTTGCGGATAACCGTCTCGCGTCCGCTGTCAATTGAAATCCCCTTCGCTACTTTGTTGCCGTCGATGATTCCACCGTCCAAGTAGTAGTTGCTGCCAGGGATGGTGATGTTGTTGGCCGCATCCTTGCCGCCTAGGCGTATCATGGCTTCGTCGCTGCTCCATTTGGGCGTGGCACGTATGATAGCATAGTTTGACAGTTCCAGCGCTACGCTTTTTGTCGGTTCAGCTGGAGTGAGTATGGGTTTGCTGATGAGATACACGCCGTCTGGGAAGTAGATGGTACGGTTGGGATGCGAGTCGATAATCTGCTGAATCTTATCGCTTACGTCCTTTTTCCCATCGGCTTTTACGAAGTCTGTTACGACAACATAGCCTTTTCTGTCGGCATCGCTCTTACCCCACGTTAGGGTGACAACGCTTACTAAAAGAACGAATAACAGTTT
The DNA here is from genome assembly GCA_017645845.1 of Bacteroidaceae bacterium. GTDB lineage: Bacteria > Bacteroidota > Bacteroidia > Bacteroidales > Bacteroidaceae > Physcousia. Next base: position 5,164 of record JAGCNQ010000048.1, on the reverse strand, counting down.
CTTCATAGTAGCATTAATATATGTAGTTATCACTCTCAATAATTAGATGCGTAAGAACACGCGGCCTCGTTTACGCTTTCGCACGCATGGACGCGCGTACCATATATATTATAAGGATGCAGTACATGCCGAGGCTTATGAGCTCGCTCAGGGGGTTGTTCCACCAGGCATCGTAGTCGAAGCTTACGTTTTGCCACTTCAACGCAGCGCTGAGTACGCCCATCAGAGCACCGCCAGCAATGAATCCGCTTGCAAGCAGAGTGCCTTTCTCACCACGGGCATTGTTCACGGCTTGGTCTTTGCTGCGAGTCGTGACGAACCAGTTGATGGCTCCGCCAACCAGCAGGGGCAGGTTAAGCTCCAAGGGGATAAACATGCCGAGAGCGAAAGCCAGGGCAGAAACACCGAAGGCATTCAGTACAAGGGCTATCAATGCACCGATGCCGTAAAGCAGCCAGGGTGCTCCGTTGCCGCTCATGAGGGGCTCGATGACAGCAGCCATCGCATTGGCCTGCGGCGCTGCCAGTGTGCCGTCGGTGAAGCCATACGTCTTATTCAGAATCATGATGACACCAGCCACCGTAGCGGCGCTGACCAGTGTGCCGAGAAACTTCCATGTCTCCTGCTTGCGAGGTGTGCTGCCTAGCCAATAGCCAATCTTTAGGTCAGTGACGAAGCCGCCTGCCATACTCAGAGCTGTGCAGACCACACCGCCCATGATGAGGGCTGCCACCATACCACTGGTGCCGCTCAGTCCGACGCCTACCATCACGACACTGGCCAAGATGAGCGTCATCAAGGTCATACCGCTCACGGGATTGGTGCCAACAATGGCAATGGCATTAGCTGCAACTGTGGTGAACAGGAATGTGATGATGCTGACCACCAGGATGGCAACAATGCTGAATATCCAGTTGCCGCCCATCACGTCGAGGTGGAAGAAGAGGAAAGTGAGCACGAGAGCCAGTATCACTCCGAAGCTGATAAAGCGCATTGGGAGGTCCTTCTGTGTGCGAAGCTCTTCGCTCTGTGCCATGTCTTTCTTGCCTTTCAGTTCTTTGCCCGCAAGCGACACCGCATCGACGATAATGCGCCAGCTCTTCACAATGCCGATGATGCCAGCCATGGCGATACCACCAATGCCGATGCTCTTGGCATAGCGGAAGATAACTTCTGGACTGGCAGCGGCAGCTGTGAGGCCTTCTTGCACTTCAAGCGTGGGGAAGAACAAAGCGATGGCAGGCACGATGACCCACCAAACGAGGGCTGAACCGCAGCAGATGATGAAAGCGTATTTCAGACCAACGATGTAGCCCATGCCCAGCACTGCTGCTCCTGTATTGATTTTCAGTACGAGTTTGGCTTTCTCGGCAATGGTATCGCCCCAAAGCAAAGCGCGGCTCGTGAAGTTCTCGTGCCAAAGTCCGAACGTTGCTACAGCGAAGTCATAGAGTCCGCCCAGCAGACCGGCTATCATCAAAGGCTTGGCCTGTGCACCACCTTTCTCTCCGCTCACCAGTACCTGCGTGCCGGCTGTGGCTTCGGGGAAGGGGTACTTGCCGTGCATCTCTTTCACGAAGTACTTGCGGAAGGGAATGAGGAACAGGATGCCCAGTATGCCGCCCAACAGGCTTGCCAGAAAGACCTCGAGGAAGTTGACCGTCATCTCGGGGTACTTTGCTTGCAGGATGTAGAGGGCAGGCAAAGTAAAGATGGCTCCAGCAACGATAACGCCGCTACAGGCACCGATGCTCTGTATCATGACATTTTCGCCCAGGCTGTTCTTGCGCCTTGTGGCACTGCTCAGCCCTACAGCAATAATGGTAATGGGGATGGCGGCCTCGAAGACCTGACCAACTTTTAGTCCCAGATAGGCTGCGGCTGCGCTGAAGATGACAGCCATCAGGATGCCCCAGCAGACCGACCACAAGTTTACCTCACGCGGCGTGCTGCCAGCAGACATCATGGGTTCGTACTCTTCGCCCTCATGCAATTCACGGAATGCATTCTCAGGCAGTGTGTCTCTGTATTCTTTTTCGTTCATAACTGTTAGTTGTATGTTATTGGTTTATCATTTTATCACGACTTTTTTCCCGTTCATAATATAAACACCACTTCTTTGAGGGTTGGCAATTCTTCTGCCAGTGAGGTCATACCAATTTCCATCGCCTATGGGCAAGGAACTGGTGTTGAGGTTTTCTATGCCCGTTATATCGCTCGCCAAGAGCTCTTTCATCTCCGCACGATCGACCACGATGCCGCTGTCCCATGCCGTCTGCCACCATTCGGCATCGGTATGCTGGTGTGTAGCGGACGCACCGGTATTGTAGTTATAGTCGTACCACGTCATGAACCATCCCCATTTGGCTCCCTTGTCCCACATGTCCTGAACGTCGCAAACACGGTTGTTGCTGCTGTGCCCACACTCGGCGAGCACGACCATGTGATTTGGGAAGGTGTTCTTCAGTTTGTTGAACTCGGTCTTGGCCTTGGCCGCTGTGAAGCCGTAGTTGTCACGCCCGATGATATCGACATATTCATCGCCCGGATACCATGTCTTGTCGCCCACCTGACTGGTCCATACCCAAATGAGGTTGTTCAGGCCATGGTAGTTGACGAAGCGGTCGTACATCAACTGCCACAGCTTCTTGTATGTGTCTGCCCCCTTGATGCCCCACCAGAACCAGGCTTTGCCACCCGAGTATTCGTAGGTGTTTCCAGCTGCTTCGTACAGGGGACGCCACAGCACGGGAATATTTCTGCTTTGCAGTTTCTTCAAGTAGCCTGCCACCTGATCCAGGTCTTGGATAATACGGGCATACTCCTCAGTTCCGACAGTAACAGCTTTCTGTGGGTCGAAGTTGCTTTGGTCATTGCCATTGCCAGGCGTACAGGTCCAGCCAGTGCCGTCGTTGGTAGGCACGTTCCAATGCCACATGGCTCCCACAAGTCCTCCTTGATTCCACCAGCTACTGACAACGCTAATGTTAGAGTAATCAATCCATCCGTTGGGGTTGACATCCTTGGAGGCATATATTTGGATGAAGTCGAAGACGTTGAGGGCAGGGTACCTCTTCGTCCATTTATATACGTTTTGCGCCTCCTTGATGTTCCAATTAACATTGGCAACGGTGCCGCTGACGATTCTCTCGCCATAGAGATAGTTCAGGATGGCGAACACGTGTTTTGCCTCCTGTGTGGCATTGGGGTTGCACAAGTCAGCAGTCAGCTCAGCCCGCACGCAGGTGAGCAAACTCCACACATATACCACTACAAGGGACAATGTCCTTTTCATACGGTCGAAGGTTGTTTCTTCTTATTTGAGTTGCTTCACGGGGAAGGTGAAGTAGGTGTCGGGAAATGGCTCGTCCTTCAACGTGAAGTGCCACCACTCGCTGTCAAGGGGTTTGAAGCCGTGACGGAGCATCGCCTCGCGAAGAATCATGCGGTTCTGGAACTGCTCAGGAGTGATGGCTTTGCTTGTGGGGCTCTTGCTGTTGTCGCCCGTGAAGTCTTGCGTCTCGGGATTACCGCAGAAGTCGGGATGACTCTCAGGACCGAACCAATCGAAGGTGCCACCCATATCGAGTTCCTTCTCTGTGGCCATGTCGAAGAGTGTTAGGTCAACGGTCGAACCGCGCGTGTGTCCGCTCTTTTCCATGATATATTCTTGTTCAAAGAGCACGCTCTTGTCGAGGTCGGGATAAAAATATCGTTTCATTAATGTGTCGGGGACATCGGCTGCCCAACGTACGAAGTTGTCCACACCCCTCTGTGGGCGGTAGGCATCGTAGATTTTCAAGCGGTAGCCCAGTGCCTTTACGTCATCGCTAACAGCACGGAGGCTGTCTGCGGCCTGCTTGGTAAGCAGAGCTATTGGCTCCTCGTAGCCATCAATGCGCGTTCCAACGAAGTTATACGTTCCAAAATAACGTATCTCCAGGATAGCATCGGGCACAGCATCGGTCAGGGTCACGAATGCACTCATATCTTCCTCCGGGACAACCTCCTCTTTGTTATATTTACACGAGGATAGTCCAAGACATAATACCAGAGACAGAACTCCAGCCCGAACCCATGCAAACTCTATTTTACTATGGTACCTCATACACTTTCTGGGGATTTATTCTATCTCATGGCAATAGACGTAACCCAGTTTGTCGTAGAGCCTCTTCAACTGTGGCAGACGAGTCTTGAAGTTCTCAAAGTCTTTCTGCTCAGGATTGCACCACTGTACCTCGCTCATAGCACCCAGGCGGGGCAACAGTTGATAAAGGGCATGCTCGGGATAAGCCACATGCTCCGTCCACAAGTTGGCTTGAACGCCAAGGATGCACTCGCCCTCCTCCTTGGTCAGCTCTTCTGGAACAAGGGGTTCGAAGGAGTACATCTTAGAGCAGGAAACAACGTAACTGTCTGTTGTGCGAGGTGACTTGCTGAGGTCCTTCAACTGAGGATGGTCGATGTAAGAAAAGACGTTGGGGCTCATGATGACACGATGCTTCTGCTTGGCAGCTGCAACACCACCCTTGGTGCCACGCCAGGACATCACGATGGCATCCTCCGTCAATCCTCCGGCCAGAATCTCGTCCCAACCAATCAGGCTGCGACCCTTTGATGCCAGGAACTGCTCAATCTCATGGTTGATATAGGACTGAAGTTTGTTCTCAGCGCTGCGTCCGTCCTGACTTCCTCTGCCACCGTCACCCTCAACCTTAACATTTTCGGTGGTCAAGCCCAGTTCCTTAATCTTTGCCTGACACTTCGGGCACTTCTGCCAACGCTCCTTCGGGCACTCGTCACCACCGATGTGGATGTAGGGAGAAGGGAACACGTCGCAAAGCTCGCCAAAGACCGTCTTCAGGAACTTCAGTGTCTCGGGATTGCCGCCACAAAGCACTTCGCGCATCACACCCCAATGCGGAGCAACGGGGTACGGGCCGCCCGTGCAACCCAAGTTGGGGAATACGTGCAGGGCACTCTGCATGTGTCCGGGCATATCTATCTCGGGTACCACATTGATGTAACGCTCAGCAGCGTAGCGAACGATTTCGCGACACTCTTCCTGCGTATAGTAGCCACCATAAGGAATATTGTCGTAGAGGCGCACTTTACTTGGGGCAATGATGCTCTTCTCGCGCACACTACCCTTCTTGGCCAGGTC
>JAGCNQ010000004.1 GCA_017645845.1 Bacteroidaceae bacterium | reverse complement strand
GTCGTTCCGACGATTTGCCCACCCATTCCAGAAGTTCTCCAGAGCTTCAACAAAGTCTGACTTTTGTGTGTCTATCCAAGGCATTTCATCGAAGAACACAACCTTTTTCCTGTTAACTGGAAGATTGCCAAGATGCTCCTCCAGTGCATCAAAGGCATCAAACCAGTCGGCAAACTTTGGTACAGTCTTCAACCCTGCATACTGTTTCATCGCTTTTCCAAAATTGCGCAGTTGAACCCTTTGCGTGGAACGATGCGAACCCACAAAACTGAAATCATAGTTCATCTTGAAATACTGATCTACGAGGAAGGTCTTTCCCACGCGCCTTCTTCCATAAACGATAACAAATTCTGAACGGTCTGACTCCATGCAGTCCCGTAGCATAGAGCACTCTCGGTCTCTCGCAATAAGCTTTTGTTCCATATTGATGATCTTTTATTTGCTGGCAAAGGTACAAACAATTATTGAGAATACTCAATTGTTCGACATATTTTTGCCCCAAAACATAAAAATTTATTCATTATTGGGGCAAAATAGAGCTAAAAAGTGAAGTCTGGGTGGTGATATATCGATGAAGCCAGATGCTGATGGTTATGAGAAAACTTGCACAAAACCCCTCTTTTTGTGGTTTACAAAAGTTAAATACGTTAAATCTTCATCCTTTTTGTCCTTCACAGAATCCACGTCGACACTTTTCTACCATTTAACACACAAGTCATTGATATAAAACGACTTGCAAATATGAGGGATGCAACGGCCTAACCTTCGTCACGATAGGCAATGGTGTGACCAGCATCGGTGGCTATGCCTTCTATAACTGCAATGGCCCCCTCCCCCGACCCCTCCCCTGAGGAGGAGGGGAGGATAACAAACGGGCTGAAAGGCCAGGAATCTATCAGCCCAGGGCACGCCCTGGGCTTTATGTACGGAAAGGAAACCACGCCCTGAAAGGGCAGAAGCTTTTGCCCCTATGGGGCGCAATCGTTATAAACCAACTAACCCAGGGCAACGCCCTGGGCTAAGTGCTTGTCGGCCCTTCAGGCCATTAGACCCCAGTCGCTCCGAGGAAAGATAACCGACGGGACCAGCAAAGAAGGTCGTGATTAAGTGAAAACCGAAGTTGATAACGACAATATGTTTACAGAGTATTAATAAAATCAGCGTACACCAATTTATTTTACCCTGATAATGGTAAGGCCATCCCGCAAAGGCAGGATGACTTTCTCTACACGAGAGTCAGCGGCAACAAGGTCGTTGAAGGCCTGCACGCCCTGCGTTTGGACATCACTCTTGCGAGCCTCCTCCAGAACATGACCATACCACAACGTGTTGTCGACTACAATAAAACCTCCGGGGCGCATGAGGGGCAACAGCATCTCGTAGTAAGCCACATACTCGCGCTTGTCGGCATCGATATAGGCGAAGTCCCAGCGTTCCTCCATCTGGGGAACGAGCTGCAGAGCATCGCCGATGTGAAGATGAATCCTGTCCTTGTAGGGACTTCCGCCTATCCATTGTTTCAGGAAATCCTCGTTCTCGTCGAAGATTTCGAAGGTGTGCAGTTCGGCTCCCTCGCGGAGCCCTTCTGCCATACATAAAGTAGAATAGCCGCTGAAAGTGCCCAACTCGAGCACCTTCAACGGCTGTACCATTCGGACAAGCATCTTCAGCACACGTCCCTGCAGATGACCACTCGCCATCTGCCCGTACGAAAGGCGCAACTGCGTGTCGCGCCACAGAGCGTGCAGGTAGTCACCTTCGGCATCTATGTGCTGCAGGATGTACTCGTCGAGAGACTCCCTACCTCCCTTGAGGGGGAGCTTACTTTTCGGCACGAGCGGCATTGTCTATCAGAGCCTCGATGGCTAGACGATAGCTGTCTAGGCCAAAGCCGCCGACAAAGCCCATGCAACCCGGACTGATGATGGAACGGCGACGGAACTCCTCACGCTGATAGACGTTGCTGATGTGCACCTCGACGGTGGGAGTGCTCACGCTCTTCAGGGCATCGAGAATGGCGATGCTGGTGTGTGTGTAAGCTCCTGCATTGAGCACAATGCCGTCGCGGTCGAAGCCTACCTCATGAATCTTGTTGATAAGCTCGCCCTCCAGATTGCTCTGGTAGTAGTCGATACGTACCTTCGGGAAACGTGCTCTCAGTTCCTTCAGATAGTCTTCCCATGCACGCTTGCCGTAAATCTCAGGCTCACGAACGCCCAAAAGATTAAGATTTGGGCCGTTTATAATTTGAATTCTCATAATTTTGTTGTAATTTTGTTGTCGAAAATTCTTAGTTGTCGCTACAAAGATAAGAAAAAAATGAAAGATGAAGAATGAAGAATGAAGAATTATTTGTTTTTTTGTGGCAAAATCGCAACTATGGACTATGGACTATGAACTATGAACTGGCTTTATGCACTATGAACTGACAAATACCAACACAGTAGGCAATGCCATCCTTCGCCGGTACTTCCAGTATTTACGACTTGAAAGGTCCTATACCGCAAACACGCTGGATGCCTACCTGAAGGACTTGCAGAAGCTGCTTAACTACTACGCAGACGAAGGCATCGACTTCCGCAAGGTGACCTTAGAGCAGTTGGACCACTTTGCAAAGACGCTGCAAGACCTGGGCGTCGGACCGCGTTCGGTGGCACGTATCCTGAGTGGCGTACGTTCTTTCTACCGCTTCCTGACCATCGAGAAGGAGGTGGAAACAGACCCTACGGAGTTGCTGGAGAGTCCGAAGATAGGCAAGCACCTACCCGAGGTGCTGAGTCTGCCTGAGATTGATGCCATCGAGGCTGCCATCGACCTCAGCAAGCCGGAGGGTGTACGCGACCTGGCCATCATCGAGGTACTCTTCAGCTGCGGCCTACGCATCAGCGAGTTGTGTAACCTGAAGATAAGCGAACTCTACCTCGAAGAAGGCTACATCCGTGTTCACGGCAAAGGACGCAAGGAGCGGCTGGTGCCCATCGGCGATACCGCTATCCAGCGGCTGCGGGATTGGTTTGTCGTGCGGCAGGGCATCTCCGTCAAGCCAGGCGAGGAGGACTTCGTCTTCATCTCCCTGCGCCGGGGCAAGCACCTGAGCCGCATCTCGCTTTTTGTTTATATCAAGGACTACGCCGCCAAGGCCGGCATCCGCAAGAACATCAGCCCCCACACCTTCCGCCACAGCTTCGCCACACAACTTTTGGAGGGTGGCGCCAACCTGCGTGCCATCCAGGCTATGCTGGGACATGAGGACATCGGCACTACCGAAATTTATATGCACATCGACAAGAGCCACCTCCGCCAGGAAATCCTGGAACACCATCCAAGGAATATCAAAGACTGATTAGGAATTAGAATAAGGATTGAAGCTGTTTTGCTTGCATTTTGCAAGAAAAATGCGTCTTCTTTTGCTTTTTTCTTCATTTTTGTATGGCATTGTGAAGAAAAAGTGTTACTTTTGCTATCAATTTAACAAAAAACAGTTATTAATATCATGGAAAAAGTAGATGAATTAGACAAAAAGATTCTGGAAATGATTTCTTGCAACGCGCGTATGCCTTTCAAGGATGTGGCAGCTGAATGCGGTGTGAGCCGTGCTGCTGTGCACCAGCGTGTTCAACACCTTATCGATGCAGGTGTCATTATTGGCTCGGGCTTCCACGTTAACCCCGTCAGTCTTGGCTACAGCACTTGCACCTATGTTGGCATCACTCTCGAAAAGGGTTCGATGTACAAAAGCGTCGTGGCAGAGTTCGAGAAGATTCCCGAGATTGTGGAATGCCACTTCACGACCGGTCCCTACACCATGCTCATCAAACTTTATGCCCGAGACAACGCACACCTCATGACGTTGCTTAACGACCGGCTACAGGAAATTAATGGTGTCGTCTCCACCGAGACACTCATCTCGCTGAAGCAAAGCATCAAAAAGGAGGTGCCCATCGGTGCACAGCATGCCGAAACAAGACCAACGGCCCTCGAAGAGTCATGAAGACCCCACTCATAGGCATTACAGGCAACTTCGGTGACAAGGGTTGCGAACTAGCACAGGGTTACTACCTTTCAGTGCTTAAGGCCGGAGGTACGCCTGTCGTCATACCGCCTCATGATGACCATGAAGTGCTCCTTTCCCTGCTTGACAAATTAGATGGCATCCTCTTTTCCGGTGGCGGCGACATCAATCCGTTGCTCTTAGGCGAAGAGCCTTTGCCACAGTTGCACAGCGTCTGTCCGCAACGCGACGAGGGAGAACTCTTCCTGGTTCGCGAAGCCTTCCACCGCCAGATACCGATGCTGGGCATCTGTCGCGGCATACAAGTGATGGCAGCAGCTTTGGGCGGCAAAGTGTATCAGGACATCTATGTTCAAGGGACAACAGACAACAGAGAACGGACAACGGACCTTCCGCGACTACAATCGCGCCTTGATGCTAAAGCATTCAAGAACGGTCAACAGACAATAATAAAGCACTCCCAGGAGATGCCGCGAGAATTTGCCTCGCATACTGTCAGCATCGAAGAGGGAAGCCTGCTCCATAGAATCATGGAGCAAGGGGCACTTGCCGTCAACTCGTTCCACCACCAGGCTGTGAGCGAGACAGGGCCACATCTGCGTGTTTCGGCAGTAAGTCCCGATGGCATCATCGAGGCTGTAGAAAGCTCAGAGCACAAGGCAATACTTGGTGTACAATGGCATCCGGAATGCTTCATCCTGGGTGGCAACGAAACGATGATGCCCATCTTCCGTTGGCTCGTGGACGAGGCACAAACCTTCTCGCAAGCGAAGCATATCCATAATACATCTATTATATTAGATAGCCATTGCGACACGCCTATGTTCTTCACGAACGACAGCAAGGCGAATGCTACGATGTTCGGCACGCGTTCCGACAAAGTGCTTGTCAACCTGCCCAAGATGACAGAAGGACGCCTTGATGCCTCCATCATGGTGGCCTATTTGCCACAAGGTGAACGTACGCCGGAAGCCTACAAGGCTGTTACGGCACGGACGAATCGCCTGCTCACCCAAATAGAAGAAATAGTTCAGGCTAATAGTGACCGCGTCGAACTGGCAGAGACGGCTGAGGACATCCTGCGCCTCAAGGCAAAGGGGAAGAAGGCCATCCTGCGAGGCATCGAGAACGGTTATGCCATCGGACGCGACCTCAGTCTGCTCGGACATTTTAAAAGGCGTGGAATTGTCTATATGACGCTCTGTCACAATGGCGACAATGACATCTGCGACTCGGCTCGCGGCAACGCAGAGCATGGCGGACTGAGTGCCTTCGGTCGCGAAGTGGTACAGGAGATGAACCGTCAGGGCATCCTTGTGGATATGAGTCATGCTGCCGAGTCAAGCTTCTACGATGCTCTGGAACTGAGTAAAGTTCCCATCGTTTGTAGCCATAGCTCGGCTCGCGCCCTGTGTGACCATCCGCGCAACCTCACCGACGACCAGATGAGGGCTTTGGCAAAGCATGATGGTGTAGCGCAAACAACGGTCTATCATGGTTTCCTGCGCAAGGAAGGCGAAGCCTCCATCGTTGATGCCGTCGAACATCTCTGTCATGCAGCAAAGATAATGGGTGTGGAACACGTAGGACTCGGTACGGACTTTGACGGCGACGGCGGCGTGCCAGGTTTGGCAGATGCTTCCGAGATAATCAACTTCACCCGTCACCTTTTGTTCCGGCATTTCTCCGAGCAGGATATCCGCCTCATCATGGGCGGAAACTTCCTCAGGGTGATGAAACAATGTAATAGCGTCATAACGAAATGAAGAAAAGTTTTCTTGGTTTTTTTGCAATAACAGCTCTTGTCCTTGCTTCCTGCACGGGACAGACGCAGAGCAAGGGTTCCAATGCAGATACCATAGCGCTGGCATCTTGTCCGCGCTTCTCGGCCGATAGTGCCATGTTCTACATCAAGGCACAATGTGCATTCGGATCGCGCGTTACAGGTAGTGATGCCGCACGCCGATGCGGAGATTTCCTGATGGAGCGTTTCAAGGCGTATGGTGCAGAGGTGAAAGAGCAGACGGGGACCGTCACCATCTGGGATGGTACGCAATTGTCAGCCCGCAACATCATAGCCAGCATTAACCCGTCTAACTCCGACCGCATTCTGCTTTGTGCCCATTGGGACTGTCGTCCCTGGGCGGACAACGACCCGGATGAAGCCAACTACCACACGCCCATCCTAGCTGCCAACGATGCTGCCAGCGGTGTGGCCGTCATGCTCGAAATATGCCGACTTCTGCAGAAACAGCCTGTACAGGTTGGTATCGACATGATATGCTTCGATGCCGAAGACTTGGGCACGCCGCAATGGGAAGAAGACCGTCTGGGCTCAGCCGACACATGGTGTCTCGGGTCAAAAATCTGGGCAGAGAAAGCCCGTGATGACGGTTACAAAGCCCGTTATGGCGTACTGCTCGACATGGTAGGTGGCTATGGTGCAACCTTCTCCCGCGAAGGCATCAGCATGCGAGTGGCACAGCCCATCGTGAATCGCGTCTGGCAACTGGCAGGACAGCTCGGCTATAGGCAGTTCTTCCCGCTTACTGACGGTGGTTCCATTACCGACGACCACATTAACGTAAATGTCATTGCCGACGTGCCGTGCATCGATATCATTCCTTATTATCGCGAAGGTCCCAGCAGCTTCGGCCCAACCTGGCACACCATAAAAGACACACCCGACAACATCGACCCGAATGTTATCGAAGCCGTCGGCCAGACTATAACGCAGCTCATCTACAACGAATGACCTGAAAGTCCTTAAAGACCTTAAAATGACTATTAACGAGATACAAGACGAAATCATTACCGAGTTTAGTGATTTCGATGATTGGATGGACCGCTACCAGATGCTCATCGACATGGGCAGCGAGCAGCCGCCTCTCGAGGACCAATACAAGACAGAGCAGAACCTCATCGACGGTTGCCAGAGCCGAGTTTGGTTACAGGCGGACCTCGTGGATGGCAAGGTGCAGTTCCGCGCCGAGAGCGATGCACTTATTGTAAAGGGCATCGTGTCTTTGCTGGTGCGCGTACTTTCCGACCATACGCCGCAGGAGATACTCGATGCCGACCTCTACTTCATCGACCGTATCGGCTTGCGCGAGCACCTTTCCCCAACTCGAAGCAACGGTCTGGGCGCCATGCTCAAGCAGATGAAGATGTACGCGCTTGCTTTCAAAGCCATTAATCATTGATTATTAAAAAAGTT
>JAGCNQ010000047.1 GCA_017645845.1 Bacteroidaceae bacterium | reverse complement strand
TCAGCATCCTTCTCATCCTTCTTCTGAACCTCCTTCTCAACTTCCTCCACGACAGCCTTTTCAGCCTTCTTAGTCACTTTCTTCGGCTCTTTCTTTTCAGCAGCCTTCTCAACCTTCTTCTCAACCTCCTTCACAACTTCCTCCACGACAGCCTTTTCAGCCTTTTTAGCCACTTTCTTCGGCTCTTTCTTTTCAGCGACCTTCTCAGTCTTCTTCTTAACAGCCTTCTCTACTTCCTCCACGACAGCCTTTTCAGCCTTCTTAGTCACTTTCTTCGGCTCTTTCTTTTCTGCAGCCTTCTCAACCTTCTTCTCAACCTCCTCCTTGACGGCTTCCTCTGCCTTCTTCGTGGCTTTCTTCACGACTTTCTTAGGTTCTTTCTTCTCCTCTTTCGCCGCAACTTTCTTTTCGACTTTTTTATCGACTTTCTTTTCTTCTTTCATATTTCACACTTTTTGCACGCAAAAGTACAAAATATTTTTGAAATGTTGCTTTCCACAAGAAAAAAAATACTACTTTTGCCTATTAAATCATGAAATCATTTGAATTAATATCAGAATACGTCCCTACTGGCGACCAACCGGAGGCAATACAACAGCTGACAGAAGGCATCCGCCAAGGGGTGCGGGCACAGACCTTGCTCGGCGTTACAGGAAGCGGGAAGACGTTCACCATTGCTAACGTCATCCGTAACATCGGACGCCCTACCCTTATCCTGTCGCACAATAAGACGCTGGCCGCACAGCTCTACGGCGAGATGAAGCAATTCTTCCCTCATAATGCCGTCGAGTATTATGTAAGCTACTACGACTACTACCAGCCGGAAGCCTATATGCCTTCCACCGATACTTATATCGAGAAGGACCTGGCCATCAACGACGAGATTGACAAATTGCGTCTCTCCGCCACCAGTGCCCTGCTCTCTGGAAGAAATGATGTCATCGTGGTAAGCAGCGTCTCGTGTATCTACGGCATGGGCAATCCCTCTACCTTCTACGAGAGCCTGTTGGAGCTACACGTCGGACAGAAGATGGACCGCAACGAACTGCTGCGCCGATTGAATGATATGCTCTATGTTCGCAACGACATCTCACTGGGCAGAGGCGAAGTACGCGTCAAGGGCGATACAGTGGATGTTGCACTTGCATACAGTGACTTCCTGCTCCGCATCACCTTTTGGGATGATGAAATTGAAAGCATAGAAGAACTTGACCCTGAAATGCTTGTACGCATCCAGCTCTACGATTGCTATAAGATATATCCTGCCAATCTTTTCATGACTTCAAAGGATGCTCAGGAACGGGCCATCGTCCAGATTCAGGAAGATTTGAGAGAACAAGTCGCCTGGTTCGAAAGGCAGGGCAAAGCGCTCGAAGCAAAGCGGCTCCATGAGCGCGTGACATACGACATTGAGATGATTCGCGAACTGGGACACTGCTCCGGCATCGAGAACTACAGCCGCTATTTCGACGGACGTGCTCCTGGCACCCGCCCCTACTGCTTGCTCGACTTCTTCCCAAAAGATTTTCTTATGGTCATTGACGAAAGCCACGTTTCCGTTCCGCAGATTCACGCAATGTATGGCGGTGACCAGGCGCGCAAGACAACGCTTGTGGAATACGGTTTCCGCCTACCGGCAGCCAAGGACAACAGACCCCTGAAGTTCGAGGAGTTCGATGAAATGACGCATCAGGTCATCTATGTCAGCGCTACACCTGCCGAGTATGAAATCGCACAAAGCGAAGGCGTTGTGGTGGAACAGGTAATACGTCCTACAGGCCTTCTTGACCCCCCAATTGATGTGCGTCCTACGGAAAATCAGGTGGACGACCTCATGGAAGAGATACAGCAATGCATCGAACGAAAAGAGCGGGTGCTGGTTGTCACGCTGACAAAGCGAATGGCAGAGGAACTGACAGAGTATCTGTTAGGTAACGGCATACAGACGGCCTACATCCATAGCGACGTAGATACGCTGGAGCGGGTGCGCATCATCTCAGAACTGCGCTCAGGTGTCTATGATGTATTGGTGGGCGTAAATCTGTTGCGCGAAGGGCTCGACCTGCCTGAAGTGTCGTTGGTCGCTATTCTGGATGCTGACAAGGAAGGCTTCCTGCGCAATGCGCGAAGCCTGACACAGACCATTGGCCGTGCTGCACGTAACGTGAACGGACACGCTATCATGTATGCCGACAATATTACGGACAGTATGGCGGCGACCATCAACGAGACGAACCGTCGCCGTGAGAAACAGCTCCGCTATAATGCAGAGCACAACATCACGCCCATGCAGATACGCAAAGCGGCGACGATGGGCGACCTGATACAACGTGGTCAGCAGGCCGATACGAGGGCATACGTAGAACCGGCACCTTACGATGTTCTTGCTGTCGCAGAGGCCGAGACAATGACTGTCGAGGAAAAGAAAAAACGCATAGAGAATCTCAGGAAGAAGATGCAGGAAGCAGCCAAGAAGTTGGAGTTTGTCGAAGCCGCTATCCTTCGCGACGAAATGCTGCGACTTCAAGCGGAATTGTAACCGATATCGTATTAATTTGGGTAATGTCCTTCTTGACAATCAGCGGGTATCATGCGGGAGATTAAACATGAAGGCTGCAATTCCTTCCATTCATGACCTCTTCTTAGCTACTTTTTCTATCTAAAAAGATATAATATAAAAAATATTGTACCTTTGCAGCATGAGCAATTGAACAACAATTCCGAATAAGTTATAGCTCAAACAAGTTTGGCTCTCCATTCACTTAATCACGACCTTTCTCGTTGTCCCGGCGGAGTGGTGGATGATGTTGATACCCCTTGGACGGAGTTCCAGTGGTCTATTTCTTTATCTTCTCCCATGTATTGTTCTGGGAGGCATCGATGGCGAAAAGGATTTCGTAGGCTTTCTCCTTCTCTTCTGTTGTGCCTTTCTTGGCAAAGATGTTGACCAGCTCGTCACGCTTGTATTCGGTGAATAGCTGAGCGACCTTTGTCATATTTTTGGCGCTGTTGGCCTCATGGAGCAAATCCAAGGCATCTGCAATGGCGGCACGGGCACTGTCCGGAGCCTCGAACATACGGTCAAGGCCTTTGCGATGGTAGATATAATTGAACTCGCGCATCCCCTCCATCGCCCCGTCCATGTAGTCATTAAGCAGGCCGAAACGGTTACCGCTGTCCCCAAAAGCTTTCCAACCCGGGAAACCGAGGTTCTCACCTGCCGTAGCAACATCCTCGGCTATATGGAAACAGTCGGTTCCTCCCTTCAAAGCCATTGTGTCGAGGTCCATTCCTATTATCATATAAGCATAATAGGCTAAGAGTGCCACAAGGTTGTTGTCTATCTGGTTCTCTTGATACTCCAGCTGGTCGAACTCGTTGAAAACGAACGAGAAGTCCTCATCGTTCACGGCATAGGCTACAGTATTGTAGGTGCTGCCATAGACGGGACGGCTGCAGTTCATGAGTAGCGTACACTCGAAAGAATTCTCTTCCTGATTGTACTTGTTTACAGTGATGTTGAAGTTGCACTGGATTTTCTCGTTCTCGCGGAAAGGAATCTCCGTCCATTTGTGGTTGTTGAGGAACTCCGTCAGCTTCGTCTGCAGGGCATCGAACACTTCTGTGCGTGTGTTCTCTACCTGCGAGTGATTGATGTTCACGCGGGCATCCAACTCTTGTGCTTGTGCACAAGAGAATTCATAATTCAGATTTAAAAATTCAAAACCAATTAAATATAATATATAAGGTATAACCTTCAATATCTGAACTCTCATAATTTTGAATTTAATCATTTTGAATTTTGAATTATACTCTCAATGATGTCTTCTGCGACTTCCCGCTTCGACTTGGTGTCATAGGCAGTAAGGCCATGATGGCGGTCGATGATGGTCACTTTGTTGGTATCTAAACGGAAGCCTGCACCCGGGTCCTGAAGACTGTTCAAGACAATGAGGTCGAGGTTCTTTTTCTTCAACTTCTTGCGGGCATTGGCAAGCTCATCGTCTGTCTCCAATGCAAAGCCAACCATCATTTGCCCTTTACGCTTGATAGCTCCGAGGGCTGCAGCTATGTCCTGTGTAGGTTGTAGCTCGAGTGTTAGGTCATCGCCTTTCCGCTTGATTTTCTTGTCCGCAGTAACCTTCGGGGTGAAGTCCGCCACAGCAGCACAGAGGATGGTGATGTCGGCATCGGGGAAGTTCCGGGTTGCAGCATCGTACATCTCGGCGGCGCTCTCCACATCAATCCGACGGATGGCAGGGTGCTTTGTAGTCAAGGTAACAGGACCGCTGACAAGTGTAACCTCCGCGCCTTGCTCTGCACAGACTTCGGCCAGGGCAAAGCCCATCTTGCCGCTACTGTAGTTACCTATGAAGCGGACGGGGTCTATTTTCTCGTAGGTGGGACCAGCCGTAATGAGGACTTTCTTACCGGAGAGCGAAGACTGTTTCGCGAAGAACTTCTCCAATGCTTCAACGATGCGCTCAGGCTCTTCCATGCGACCTTTGCCTTCCAAGTTAGAAGCAAGGAATCCTGTGCCCGGCTCGATGATGTGGTCACCGTAGCTGGCGAGGCGCTGGAGATTCTGCTGGGTAGAAGGATGGGCGTACATATCGAGGTCCATCGCCGGAGCGATGAAGACAGGTACCTTGACTTTCCTTTCTGCCGTCGAGCCTTGCTTCATGCTCAGATAGGTAGTGACAAGCATGTTGTCGGCAATGCCGTTTGCCATCTTGCCAATCGTGCTTGCGGATGCCGGAGCAATCAACATCGCATCTGCCCAAAGTCCGAGGCTGACATGAGAATGCCAACTACCGTCCCTGCGGTCGAAGAACTCGCTGACGACAGGTTTCTGTGTCAGGGTGGCCAGGGTCAACGGTGTGATGAATTCCTTGGCGGCAGGCGTCATTACGACCTGCACATCGGCTCCTTTCTTGATAAGCAGCCGAACGAGAAAGCATGCTTTATAGGCAGCAATACTTCCTGTAATTCCAAGTACTATCTTCTTATTTTCCAGCATACTTCAATGCAAGTCTTTCAAGTGTTTGTTTAGTGTTCATCGTGAAGTCGCCCTGCAGTATCCACGCCTTGTAGTTAGGGTCTTTCTTGAGAACATCCTTGACAGCCTCTCCCTTGTGTTTTCCGAAGTTCACTATTTCCACGCCATGCTCATCATAGACGAAGCGGCAGGCGAGGTCAACGCCCCGGAACATCTGGGTGAAGTCAGCCAGGAAGGGAACATCATTCTTCAAGGTGTCAGGATAGCGGTCGAGTTGTGCTTCGAGCACCTCGAGCGTAGCCCGCGTATCGGCCAAAGCGCTGTGGGCATTCTCCAGGTCCTTCCCACAATAGAACTTATAGGCAGCCACGAGGGTGCGCTGTTCCATCTTATGGAAGATGTTCTGAACATCCACCAACTTTTTCTCGTGGATGCGAATGTCGATGCCGCAAAGAGCAAACTCCTCGGCCAGCATGGGCACATCGAAGCGGTTGCTGTTGTAGCCTGCCAAATCGCAGTCCTCGAAAACCTTAGCCAACTCCTTTGCCTTCTGGGCGAAGGTTGGACAGTCCTTGACATCTTCGTTTGTGATGCCATGAACCGCGCTTGCCTCTTTGGAAATGGGCATACCCGGATTGAAGCGCAGAGTCTCTGCGCGTTCGCATCCATTAGGTTCCAGGCGGATGTAACACAGCTCCACGATATGATCCTTGCCAATCGTCAGGCCGGTAGTCTCGAGGTCGAAAAAGATAATTGGCCTCTCGAGCTTGAGTTTCATTGTTGCGATACCTTAATCTTCTACACGCATAGGCATGAGGAGCATGAGCACCTCGTCCTCTGGGTTGTCATCGGCAGGACGTATAACACCGGGACGGCTCGGGTCAGCCACCTCTATGTTAATCATCTCGCTGTCCAGGATGCCAGCTATTTCAAGCAGGAAGGTGCAGCTGAAACCAATGCTGATGGGAGTGCTGGTATATTCGCAAATGATGAATTCCTCGGCACGCGTAGCATACTCGTTGTCCTGACCGGTGAGTTTGATGTTGTTGTTGGCCAGTTCAAGCTTCACAAGGCCGCTACTTTGGTTGCAGAACACGCTGACACGCTTCAGGGCACTGGTCAAGGCCAGACGGTCAACACGGGCCGAGAAGGGATTGTTCTCGGGAATAACGGCATTGTAGTTGGGATAGCGACCCTCGATGAGACGGAAGTGCATCACCATATCGGCAGATGTGATGGTTGCCTTTTCATTGTCGAAAGCGATGGTGATGTTTTCCTCATCCTTCGTAAGCACAGCTTTCAGGATAGAAGAAACCTTCTTCTGCAGGATGAAGCCAGCAGTCAAGCCGCTCTGGACAGTACGGTTGGTGTTGCGCACCAGCTTGCGGCCATCAGTACCGGCAAAGACAATGCAGTCGGGCTTGATATCAACATAAATGCCGTTCATCACCAGACGAATCTCATCGTTGGCTGTTGCAAAGAGACAGCGGTTGATACCATTGAGCAAGACACTGGCAGGAAGCTCAATGCGTGTAGCATCCTCACCCACAGTTTTTACCATCGGATAGGGAGCTGCATCCATTGCCATCACAACGAACGAGCCGGAATTGTGAACCACCTTCACCTCAAGCGTATCTGGATTGTAGCCAATGTTCAGAGGCTGTTCTGGCAACTCCTTCATTGATTCCAATATTGTCCTGGCAGGAATACAGAAACGTGCATCGCCGCTTTGCTCGATAGCAGGAACGGTTGTGATGAAATACTTCTCGCTGTCGGAAGCCGTAATGGTGATATTTCCACCGGCAACATCGAGTAGGAAACAATCCAGAATGGGCATAGAGTTTTTGCTGGCCATCACCTTGTTGGCAGCAGTCAGACGGCCATAGAGAGCCGTACTTGATACTTTGAAATTCATAATATCTTTTACTATTTTACAATTTATTTACGATATATCCATTCCGTCCCCTTCCGGGGGAGCCAGAAGGGGCTTTATATTTATTTGCTCCACAAAGATATGCTTTTTTCGTGCTATGTCAAAGAAAAGAGCGAAAAAAAACGTACAAAGCGAAAAACTTTCAACTTTCAACTTTCAATTTTCAACTTTTCTTTGTATCTTTGCATCCAAAATCGAGAATTTAAGTATAAAAAGTATGGAATTAACAGGTAAGATTATAGCCGAATTCAATGAACGAGGCGGAGTAAGCAACAGAACAGGTAATGAATGGAAAGCCAAGTCTTATGTCTTGGAGGTTCCCGGAGATTTTCCCCGCAAACTGGTTTTCGATGTTTTCGGTGTAGATCGTCTGCAGGCCTTCAATATTCAGATAGGTGAGATGCTTACCGTACACTTCGACATTGATGCCCATGAGTACAACGGCCGCTGGTTCAATGATGTACGCGCCTTCCGGATAGATCGCGGCCAGACTGCCCCCACCGCTGCCCCTGAAGCACCGGCAACGCAGGCTGCTCCCGCTCCCCAAGCAGTTCCTCAGGTAGAACCGTTGGACGCAGCTCCTTTCGAGGCACCATCGTCCACAGATGACCTGCCTTTTTAGTTGAGAGTCTGTTGTGAGGTCTCTCCCTTTGAGAGAAGTTAGAGGAGATTATAATTTTGAATTTTGAATTTATTAATTTTGAATTATCAAAGGCTCCGTAGCTTAGCTGTATAGAGCGTCGGATTCCGGTTCCGAAGGTCGCGGGTTAGAATCCCGCCGGAGTCACTTTATAATTTTTATAATTTGGGCTGCAACTCCAAATCAAGTTGCAGCCCTTGTTGTAATGTATGCGGCTACTGCTTCGGCACAACGCTCGCCATCAACCCCGGCACTGACTATGCCTCCCGCATAGCCTGCTCCTTCACCACAAGGGAAAAGGCCCTCGATACGGATATGCTGCAAGGTCTCATTGTCGCGAAGTATGCGGACAGGACTGCTGGTACGCGTCTCAATGCCGATAACTGTTGCTTCGGAGGTTAAGAACCCATGTTTCTGCTTACCCCATAACTTAAAGGCCTCGCGCAGACGGGTGCTGATAAACTCGGGCAACCAGAAATGAAGAGGACTGGCTATCAGTCCGGGAGCATAAGAAGAGGCATTAAGAGTGGCAGAGAGACGCCCGTTCACGAAGTCGGTCATCCGCTGTGCAGGAGCTGTCTGCTGCCGATTCGCCTGCAACCAACACTGACGCTCAAGCTCCTCTTGGAGTAGAAGCAAAGATAGAGAAGAGTCTTGGATTTTGAATTTCTCAATTCTGAATTGCTCAAAGTCTTCTGGTCTAATCTCCACCACCATCCCGCTATTGCTCCAACGGCCATTACGGTTGGAGGGGCTCATACCATTGACGACAACCTGCTCGGGACCACTTGCTGCTGGTACAACAAAACCGCCCGGACACATACAGAAACTATATACACCGCGCCCCTGTAGCTGAGTGACCAAATTATATTCGGCTGCTGGCAACCAATTGCCACGTCCATGCTTACTATGGTATTGTATCTGGTCAATGAGCTCTGCAGAATGCTCCAAACGGACACCTATGGCAAGCCCCTTCGCCTCAATGTCAATGTCAGCAGCAGCGAGGTGACGATAGACATCACGGGCCGAGTGACCGGTAGCAAGAATGACAGGACCCATGAAATTGGTGCGAGGGGCATGGGACATGGGGCAAGAGGTTACTTCTGCCTCTACCCCGACGACTGTTTTACCATCCCCTGTGCCCTGCTCCTTGTCCCTTATTATCAAACTTTTCATCTTCGTTTGGAAATGGACTTCACCGCCGCAACTTAGAATTGTATTGCGTATATTCTCGATAACACGGGGAAGGCGGTCTGTACCGATGTGCGGATGGGCATCGGAGAGGATAGATGGACTGGCACCGTGCTGAACGAATATCTGCAGGATACGGTCGGTATTGCCACGTTTCTTGCTACGCGTATAGAGTTTTCCATCGCTGTAAGCTCCTGCCCCACCCTCGCCAAAGCAGTAGTTGCTCTCAGGGTCAACCCGCTGTTCAGGACGTATGCGGGCCAAATCTTTCTTACGCTCGCGTACATCTTTTCCTCTTTCTATAACGATAGGCTTCAAACCCAGTTCGATGAGTCGCAGAGCTGCGAACAACCCGCCGGGACCTGCTCCGACCACAATGACTGGAGGCCGATCGCTGACATCACGATAAACGTAGGGCTCGAAGTCCATCAGAGGCGGCTCCTCACCGATGTATGCTCGCACGGTCAGGTTGACATATATGGTTCGCTGACGGGCATCGATGCTACGACGGAGAACACGTACAGCCTGGGCCTCGATGCCCTTCTCCTGGCGAAGATAAGCCTTGATGCTCTGTTCGTTGTATGCCTGCTGCGGCAGGATGCGAAGTGTTAGTTCATTTACCATATGCCAACTCCCAATCTCCCCATAAGGGGATGCTTTTTGTTTTTCTGGTACAAAAGTACAAAAAAAAACTAATCACTAATCTCTAATCCCTAATCTTTTTATATCTTTGCACGCGAAATGAAATAAGGATTTGAGATTAGGATACAAACGAGGATGAAAGTAATGAAGTTTGGCGGATCATCAGTCGGTTCCGCAGAAAGCATACTGAATGTAAAGAAGATTATCGAGAGGCAAACAGAGCCGGTCATTGTTGTGGTTAGCGCCTTGGGTGGCGTTACCGACAAACTCATCAAAACAAGCCAGATGGCGGTGGAGGGCGATGCGCTCTACCAGAAGTCTTTCGGTGAGATTGCCGAACGTCATACAGAGATGATTCACGCCATCCTGCCTGCCAGCGAAAAGCGCGACAGACTCATGGCTGTAATTAGGGAACTGCTCGAAGAACTGCGCAGCATCTACCAGGGCGTTTATCTCATTCACGACTTGAGCCCCAAGATTAAGGCAGCCATTGTTTCCTATGGTGAACGCATCAGCAGCTTGATAGTAGCGGCTCTCGTAGAAGGAGCAGAGTGGTTTGACAGCCGCGAGTTTATCAAGACGGAATTCAAAGCTGGCAAGCACCGTTTGGTCAGGGGACGTACCAACGAGCTTGTCCGCCAAACATGGCAAATGGTTCCCAAGATAAGCATTGTAGGAGGGTTCATCAGTACAGACATTGACAGTGGTGAGGTAACGAACCTCGGCCGAGGCGGTAGCGACTATACAGCCAGTATCATTGCTGCAGCTCTGGATGCAAGTGTGCTGGAGATATGGACCGATGTGGACGGCTTCATGACAGCCGACCCTCGTGTCATCAGTTCAGCATACGTTATTCCCGAACTGAGTTACATCGAGGCAATGGAGCTCTGCAACTTTGGAGCCAAGGTGGTCTATCCGCCAACCATATATCCTGTCTGCATCAAGCATATTCCTATTCTTGTCAAGAATACTTTCAATCCCGATGCACCAGGCTCCATCATCAAAGATGAGGTGATGGACGACAATAGGAGCATCAAGGGTATCTCCAGCATTAAAGGAACCACACTCATCACCGTAGCTGGTCTTTCGATGGTGGGTGTCATCGGTGTCAATCGCCGCATATTTACCTGTCTTGCCGATAACGGTATCAGTGTCTTCATGGTAAGTCAGGCATCCAGCGAAAACAGCACCAGCATCGGTGTTCAGGATGTAGATGCAGACGAGGCTTGTCGCGTTCTCAATGAAGAATTCCAGAAGGAGATAGAGGACGGGGCGATGTTCCCGATGCTTGCAGAAAAGGGGTTGGCAACAGTGGCTATCGTTGGCGAGAACATGAAGCACACCCCGGGCATCGCAGGTAAGCTCTTCGGAACACTTGGCCGTTCGGGTATCAGCGTTATTGCCTGTGCCCAAGGTGCCAGCGAAACGAATATTTCTTTCGTTATCAATCAGAATTTCCTTCGCAAGGCGCTCAACGTTATCCACGACTCCTTCTTCCTCTCCGAATATCAGGTACTGAACCTCTTTATCTGTGGAGTGGGAACGGTAGGCGGTAGCCTCTTGGAACAGATACACCAGCAGCAAGAGAAACTGATGCGCGAACTGCGGCTGAAGCTCAACGTCGTTGGTATTGCAAGCAGTCACAACGCTATCTTCACTCGCGAAGGAATCAGCCTTGAAAACTATCGCGAACAACTTTCCGCTGCACCCACGAGCAACATTGAACGGCTCCACGATGAGGTCATCGGCATGAACATCTTCAACAGTGTCTTTGTCGATTGTACAGCCAGTGCCGAAGTAGCAGGACTCTATGCTGATTTTCTCGAGCATAACATCAATGTCGTAGCTGCCAACAAGATTGCAGCCAGCAGCGATTATGCCAACTACCGGAATTTAAAACAGATTGCTCAGAAGCGAGGTGTGAAGTTCCTCTTCGAGACAAATGTCGGTGCAGGACTTCCCATCATCCGCACCATAAACGATCTCTGTAATTCAGGAGACAAAATACTTCGTATTGAGGCAGTTCTAAGCGGAACACTCAACTTTATCTTTAATAAAATCAGTAAGGATATCCCTTTCAGCGAGACCGTTCGGATTGCAAAGGAAAAAGGCTACAGCGAACCCGATCCACGTATCGATTTGAGTGGCAAGGATGTCATTCGCAAGCTTGTCATCCTGTCCCGCGAAGCTGGCTACGAGATTAGCCAGGAGGATGTCGAAGCCAAGCTCTTCATTCCGCAGTCGTTCTTCGAAGGAACCCTGGAAGACTTCTGGAAGAACCTGCCTTCGCTCGATGCCGAGTTTGAGGCACGTCGGCAGGAACTTGAGAAGCAGAAGAAAGTATGGCGTTTTGTTGCCAAGTTAGAAAATGGTCAGGCAAGTGTATCACTGCACGAGTTCGACAGCAATCACTCGTTCTATGCACTTGAGGGCAGTAACAACATTGTCCTGCTCACCACCGAACGTTACCGAGAGTATCCGATGCTCATTCAGGGCTATGGTGCCGGTGCCAGTGTAACAGCCGCAGGTGTCTTCGCTGATATCATGAGCCTGGCATAAAGTGACCCACCCCTAACCCCTCCCCTAAAGGGAGGGGAACAAAGATTTAATGATGGACAGCTACAAGACAGCAGACCCATTTAAATATACTATTTTAAAAGAGTTTGCACGAGAAAACAGGAAAAATCCTACGCAGGCAGAAGAGCAACTCTGGAATTATCTCCGAAATGGGCAATTAGGTACAGTATTCAAGCGTCAACATGTTATAGACAATTATATTGCAGATTTTATTTCTATACGGCAGAAATTGATAATAGAAGTTGATGGAGGCTACCATAATCTTTCAAATCAAATAAATAGTGATGAAGAAAGAACAGAAATGCTAAACCATTGGGGATATCGCATTATCCGTTTTACAAATGAAGAGGTGCTCTTTAATATAGATATGGTTATAGAAAAGATAAAAAGACAAATCACTTACCCTAAACCCATATCTTCTACAAAGTAAGAGGAACTAAAGAATAGTAATGGATATGCAAAGAATAGGGAAAGACATTATCCCCCCTCCCTCTAGGGGAGGGGACGGAGGAGGGTCTCATATTATACTTTTAGCTGATGGGATGGCCGATTGGCCATGCGAGGAACTGGGCGGAAAGACATTACTCCAGTATGCCGATACGCCTCACTTCGACTGGTTAGCAAAGCATGGACGTAACGGACTTCTCAAGACGATTCCCGATGGTTTCCATCCCGGCAGCGAAGTGGCCAATTCCAGCATCCTCGGCTACAATCAGCACCTTGTCTATGAAGGGCGAGGGCCACTTGAGGCTGCCAGTATTGGTGTAGAACTGCAGGAGGACGACCTTGCACTGCGTTGCAACCTTGTATGCCTCGATGGCGATTTACTGAAGAATCACTCATGCGGCCGCCTGGAAACAGAGGAAGGGGATGTGCTGATGCGTTTCCTGCAAGAGAAGCTCGGTTCGGACCGTGTTCATTTCTACACAGGCGTTCAGTATCGGCATCTGCTGATCATCAAAGGCGGTAACAAACACCTTCGCTGCACGCCTCCGCACGATATTCCACTGAAACCCTGGCGCGAGTATATGCTACAAGCCACATGTCCAGAGGCAGAGGAGACAGCAAAACTGCTTACAGACCTCATTCTTCGCAGCCAAGAACTGCTCGCACAGCATCCGCTCAACATAGACCGGCAAAAGCGTGGCATGGATGCAGCCAATTGTATATGGCCATGGGGAGGCGGCTATCGTCCGAAGATGACGCCACTCACAGAGACCTATCCGCAAATACGTAAAGGTGCTGTCATCACAGCTGTTGACCTTATCCGGGGCATTGGCCGCTATGCAGGTTTGGATGTCATCAATGTGCCTGGGGCAACAGGCCTTTGGGACACAGATTTCCGTGCAAAGGCAAAGGCTGCCATTGAAGCATTGCGCACCCATGACTTCGTTTATCTTCATGTAGAAGCAAGCGACGAAGCTGGTCACGATGGCGACCTTCACATGAAACTGGGATGCATAGAACACATTGACCACCTGCTCCTCGCTCCTATCATGGAGGAGTTGTTATCCTCCCCCTTCACGGGCAATTGCTCGTTGGTAGCGGAGCAATTGGGGAGGGCTTTGCCCGACGGAGGGCAAAAGTTAGAGGGGGTCTCCATTTCCCTACTCCCCGACCACCCTACTCCCATTCATCACCGTACTCACACGGCAGAGCCAGTTCCTTTCTGTATCTACTACCCAGGCATCGAGCCAGACAAGGTACAAACTTTTGATGAAGTAGCAGCAAGTGAAGGCATTTATGGCACTCTTGAGGGCGATGCCTTCATTAAAGAATTCATGAAATACTGAGAGACACATTTAATTAATATATAGGTAAAAAGATTATGCAGTATTATAGCACAAATGGCAAAGCCCCGCTTGCCACACTCGAGAAGGCCGTTGTAAAGGGATTGGCTGAAGACAGGGGACTCTATATGCCCGAACGCATCAAGCCGCTCCCACAGGAATTCTTTGACGGCATTCAGGATATGACACTCCAGGAGATTGCCTATCAGGTTGCTAATTGCTTCTTCGGTGAAGATGTCGATGCCGAAAGTCTCCGTAGAATTGTCTATGACACCCTCTCTTTTGACATTCCTTTAGTAAAAGTCTCCTCCTCGGGGGAGGCTGGGAAGGGGCTTTACTCCCTTGAGCTCTTCCATGGCCCTACCCTCGCCTTCAAGGATGTCGGAGCACGCTTCATGGCACGACTGCTGGCTCATTTCTCCTCCCCTTCACAGGGAAGCAGGGAGGGGACCACTAATGTTCTTGTTGCCACCAGTGGCGATACTGGCTCTGCAGTTGCTAATGGTTTCTTGGGAGTTGAAGGCATTCATGTCTATGTGCTCTACCCCAAAGGTAAGGTCAGTCCCATTCAGGAGTGCCAGTTCACCACACTCGGACAGAACATTACAGCAATCGAAGTGGATGGTGTCTTCGATGATTGTCAGGCACTTGTCAAGAGTGCCTTCATGGACGAAGAGCTCAATGCCCAGATGAGACTCACATCTGCCAACAGCATCAATGTGGCACGTTTCCTGCCCCAAAGCTTCTACTACTTCTACGCTTATGCTCAGCTGAAGAGGACCCTCTCTAACTCTCTGGACAAAAACTCTCTCTCTTTAAGGGAGGGTTGGGGTAGGTCTATTGTCTGTTGTGTTCCATCCGGTAACTTCGGCAACATCTGCTCTGCCCTCTTTGGGAAGCGTATGGGACTGCCCATCAGCCGCTTCATTGCAGCGAATAATGCCAACGACATATTCTACAAATATCTTCAGACAGGGCAATATAATCCCCGACCAAGTGTGCAAACCATTGCCAATGCAATGGACGTGGGAGACCCAAGTAATTTCGCACGTATCCTGGACCTTTACGGAAAGAGTCACGAGGCCATCTGTCGGGACATTAGCGGTGCCACATATTCCGATGAACAGATTGCCGAGACAATGCGACAATGCCTTTCAGAGACGGGTTATCAGCTTGACCCTCACGGTGCATGCGGTTATCGGGCTTTACAGGAAGGTTTGCGGGATGGTGAAGTCGGTTTCTTCCTTGAGACAGCACACCCCGCTAAATTCAAGCAAGTGGTAGATAACATCTGCGGAGGCGATGTTGCAATCCCCAAACGCCTACAGGCATTCATGAAGGGAACCAAGCAAAGCATCCCAATGAGTAAAGACTATAAGGAATTCAAGGAATACCTTAAAAGCCAGAGATAAAAACAGCAAAGGGGACAGAACCGTATGGTCTGTCCCCTTTGCTTGTTATTGGTGTGTCCAGGTTTGAGGTTTCAAGTTTTTCCCTTTTTAACCTTTTCACTTTTTATTCTGCCCAGATATCCCGGTCACCCCACCCCTCCCCTATGGGGGCAATCGCCCGTTGGTAGCGGAGCAATTGGGGAGGGCTTTGCCCGACGGAGGGAAAAGTGGGAGGGGGCTGTGCTTGTTTAGAATAAAATCTTCTTCCCGTTCACAATGTTGATGCCCTTCTGCATCTTCTGCAGACGCTGACCAGCGAGGTTGTAAATGTTCTCGCCCTTTAAGGGAGAGTCAGAGAGGGTCTTCTCAATGCCCGTTGCGCCATCATCACCGAACTTGAAGCAGAAGCCCTTAATCTCAGTCCCTTCGGGAACCTCAAGATAAGCCTTGCCAGCAGCGATAGTGCCACTTTCAGCCTTATAGAAGCCTATTTCCTCGCCTTCAGGCTTAGCAAGGATGTACTTGCCAGCAGCATCAATGGGCTCGAGAGTACCCTTCAGGTCGTTATCTTCGAGAGGAGCAGCCCATTCCTTGACAAGGGCTTTATCACCGGTCACAGTTGTTTCATCGAAAATTTCCAGATACTCACCATCAGGACCAACTTCGCCACCGACTTCGTATACGTAGGTGCCAGGAGCTCCCTTCAGGATGACAGCGGTGAGCGCTGGAATAGTTCCTTCAACCTCTGACAGAGTCAGCCATTCACCGTTAATCTTACCAGTGTAAGCCGTTACAGTTCCAGATGAACCAACGGTGCCAAGCATTCCAACCTGAGCGGCATCCAGAGCCTGGTTCCAGAAGCGGATGTCTTTGACCGTAGCTATGCCTTCATCATTGTCATCATCCTCGTCCTCGAAGAGGAAGAAGCTTGGGCCAATACCCCACTTCGAAACTTGTGCAGAACTCTTGCCAATCAGTACGCCATCAACGTATTCTTCTGCATACAAGTTGTTAACAACAAATACGATGCGGTACCATGTGTCATCTACGAGTGAACCGTGGTAATACAAGCCGCCTGAGTTGATGCCAATCTGTCCGTTGTGAACGAACAGGCCAGCGTCATTGACGTTATCAAGGTCGGTCTGGATAATAGCTGTGTAGCGGGCAACATCGGGGAACTTGACATCCATCATAAGTGTATAAGAGTTGAGAGAAGTCTCTTCGAGATTAGTGGTCAGCTCAAGGCGTTCACCTTCGGCAACTGTGATGGAACCATCTTCATTAGCAACGACACCAGCAGTGGCAGTCATTGTTGCTGTACCTGTACCGTTTGGTGTACCGTCCTCGAATGTCCAAGCGCCTGTCGTCTCAGGAATTGTAACTACTTCAGGATCTACTTCTCCGGCAACTGTGCCGAGTCGGGCTACTTGAATAGCGTCGAAGGGAACATCCCAGAAGCGGAGACCAGTCACCTTGATGTCCTTCTCCTCACCGTCTTCGTCAGCGAAGAAGACTGCACCTGGGCCTTGCAGCAGCCAGTGACTGTTGTAGGAATTAGTATGCTCACAAGAGCTTAACAATTCACCGTCAACATAGAGAGCGGCCTTGTTGGGAGTGTCGATTACCAATACAACACGATACCATACACCGACACTGAAGTCGCCATTGTAGCCAAGAGAGCCACCAAGACCCATCTGACCATTCTTGATGAAGAGGCTGCCGTCCTTGCTGTCGGTCATACTGTTCTGCCAGAGAGGAGTGTAACCGCTCATGTCGTCTGAGCAGATGTCGAACATCACGGTGTACTTGTCGAAGCCTGTAGCACCGTTGTTGGTGTTCATGAGCAGGCTTGAGCCTTTGGGAATATAAAGGGCACCGCCTTCGAGTGTTGTGATGCCGGCTGCTTCAAGGCTTTCCTTCGTTTCAAGCCAGCCTTTGCCATCGTTGGGGTTGCCATTCGTGCCGTGAATGGAAGGAGTGAGAGTTGCTGTGCCTGTGCCTGCCAATGGATTCTCGGGATCGTCGAATGTCCAAGCGCCAATGGGTGCGGGAAGGTCAGCAGGAATTAAACCGGCAAATGTGATGGAGTAAGGCATGTAGGCTGTTGCATAACCGCTCTCGCCAATCGTCACAGTTGTAGTTGTTTTTTCTTCATCTGCCCATGCGGTGAAGGCAGCACACATCAGAGCTACGCACATAACGCCACGCAGCCTGAAAAGGTTTTGTAGTCTTTGTTTCATAATGGATTAGGTT
Organism: Bacteroidaceae bacterium; assembly: GCA_017645845.1. GTDB lineage: Bacteria > Bacteroidota > Bacteroidia > Bacteroidales > Bacteroidaceae > Physcousia. The sequence continues at coordinate 4,929 of JAGCNQ010000047.1, read as the reverse complement.
TTAAAAGAAGTTAGTTGGTTTATAAATAATTTGTATGGTTTATTAGTTTAGGACCGAGCAAAGTTACACATTATTTATAATATAACAAAGCAAAACATACAAAAAATCTTATTTATAATACCTAAAGAAGGCAGCCCCTTGCAGGAACTGCCTTCTTTTACTGTGTCAAGTTTGAGGTTTCGAGGTTATTTATCCTTTTTCCCTTTTTAACCTCTTCCCCTTTTTTATTCTGCCCAGATATCCCGGTCACCCCACCCCTCACCTATGGGGGCAATTGCCCGTTGGTAGCGGAGCAATTGGGGAGGGCTGTGCCCGACGGAGGGAAAAGTGGGAGGGGGCTGTGCTTGTTTAGAATAAAATCTTCTTCCCGTTCACGATATTGATACCCTTCTGCATCTTCTGCAGACGCTGACCTGCAACATTGTAGATGGAAGATTCTTCACTCTTCATTCTTAATTCTTCATTTATAGAAGTTGCATCATCTCCTGCAAAGTAGAACGCCTTCACACCGCTGGTGCTCTGATAGTAAGCCTTACCAGCTGGGATAGTACCTGTTGCCTTGTAGAAGCCAACCTTGTCATCCACCTGAGCAAGGATGTACATCGTACCATCAGCCTCTGTATCAACATCTGTACCCTGGAGTGAGTTAGCAATATTGATGGCAGGCAGATCCTGAGCCAGTTTGTTGTAGTAAGTACCCTTCAGAACTACAGGTGTGCCTGCGGGAACGTTCTCAATCTCTGTAAGTTCGAGCCAAGTGTTGTTAGCTATGGCAACATAAGCGTTGACATCACCATTCAACTCATAGCCGGTAGTGGTGTCGTACAGGGTTGCATAGCCAGCATCACCAACATAGCTGACCGTTGTCTCGTTGAGAGGATAAGGAATCTCGTCTGTTCCAATGAGCTGACCCCAACCTACGGTGTAAGCAAGTTTACCGTTGGCGATGTCGGTCTTCTCCAGGCCACTGTCAAAACCTGCATTAGGAGCTGCAGTGCTACCCTCGGGATCAGTATCGGAAAGGTCAATGAGGTTTGTTACATTGGTAATGTTGTAACGGCCCATGTTACCGCCTTCGTGACCATTAACGGTACCGAGGTTGACGAAGTTCTCAATCAGGGAAGTAGCGGCATCAACACCCATATAGCAGCAGAGGGCACCAGCGTAAGGATGCTCATTAAGAGCGGTGATGGTACCTGTATTCATACAGTTACGGATGATGATGGTGGGAGTACCTGCATCATGGCCACCGAAGATACCACCTGCATCCTGATGTTCAGCAGTTACGGTTGCCTCGTTCACAACATTCTCGATTGTGATAGTCATACCGCTATTCTGATAGGTACCGGTCACACCGCCTACGCGGTTATAAGCGTGGATAGAGCATGACTTGTCAATGATGAGATTCTTGACGGTTGTGTTGGCAGCATTACCGCGCAGCCAGCCAAAGAAGCCGATGTTGCTCTCTGTGGGACGCTCGATAATCATGTTTTTGATGCGATAGCCCTGACCATCGAAGGTACCATTGAACTTGGCAGCGGCATTAGGTCCGATGGGGCTGTGCAGATTCTCGATATTGTAGAAGTCAATGTCATTCATCAGTTTACCGTTGATAGCGAGGTCGCCACCAGCAATCTTCTCACCGAACCATTCTACATTGCCGGCATTCGTCAGTTCGTACCAGCCATCAACAAGGGCAGGCTCCTGGAACTGCGTGTAGCAGACGTCGCACATACCCATCTCGGCATTGATATTATGGTCGAGCACAATTGTCTCACCGCTAACATTATTATAATTAATAGTTCCTACAGAAGCACCGGCGCAGTCAACTGTGCCTGCTTGGAAGACTTGACTGGATGTGCCCCACATGTTAGGCATGTCCTCTACGCCAAGGTCTTGAGTCCAAGTAATTGTGCTTTGGTCGCCGTTGAGTAAGTAGCAAAGCTCACCGCTTGTGATGGGGTCTTCTGTGTTGATGGTAACCTTACCCTGGTTGCCACCGTTTGTCGTACAGAGGTCAACGCAATTCACAATTGCAGGATACAGTTCGTTGTTAAGCTTGCCGGCACGGAAGAGGTTGTAACCGTTGCCATCAATGCCTGTCACCTCACCGATGTTCCAGCAACCGCTGGCCACCTTAACCAAGTAGTCCTTCGGAGTACCAGTCCATCCGCAGATGGCTGCACTCTCACCAGCGCCGCCATGGATGTTACCCGTGTTGTAGCATTGCATGATGGTCAAGCCGACTTCTGTTGCCTCTACGCAACCAACAATACCAGCAACATTCTTACCAGTTGAACTGACATCTGCCTCATTACCGCAATAGCGGATGATGATATGGCTGTCGTTATCATTGCGGCTATTGATATGTGCAACCACACCGGCAGCAAAGTTCTGGTCGTGCTCTACAGAGCAGGAAGCGTCAATGATGAGGTTCTCGATGATAACCTCGTTTGTTACTGTGCCGTCTGCATCAGTACCACCACCACGAACAGAGCCGAAGAAGCCCTGACCGTCATAACCACGATTACTGAGATCGCTGGCTGTAGTCAGCACCATACCCTTAATGCGGTGTCCCTGACCATCGAAATGGCCGAAGTACTTCTGGCCGCTTGTACCGATGGGAAGGTGAGCATCAGGCACGCCTTCATAGTCGATATCGGCATCCAGCTTCACATTCATGGCACCATGTCTGGCATCGCGAACCATGTGGGAGAACCATTCAACCTGAGCCACTGTGCTGAGGTGATAGAAGCCGTCTTCGCTCTTGGTGACGAACTCCTCGTTGATAGCGCCACAGAAAGTGCAGAAACCTGTAGCAGGATCAAAATCGTGGTCATCCTTTGTACTGCTGCCCTCGGTATTGGTATAAACGACAGAACCCTTCGGTGTACCGTCGCAATAGTAGTCAGCAATAGCATAAACCGTCTTGCCAGGAATGGGCAGGGGAATGGAGTTAGGATCAGAGAGGTCCTGAGTGAAAGGATGAGCATTGGGATTAGCACTGGGAACCAAATCGCTACGCAGCGCAGTGTTCAGCAGGTAGCAGATTTCACCGCTGTGCAGAGGGTCTGCAGTTGTGTAAGTGGGATGTTCGCCCTGGAAATTGCTTGCGCTATGGAAAGTGTCATAGCAGTTGGCAATAGAACGGTTAGCACCACGGAAGAGCTGGTTGCCGCCATCCAAAACACTGATTTCTGCAATGTTCAGGCAGTTCCACATCTTGGCATTACCACCGGCAGACCTGTTCCAACCGCAGAAAGCAGAACCTTTGTTGACAGCATCAATGCGACCGGCATTCACGCAGTTCTCCATATCGAAATAAGGGTACTGGTCACAACCTGCGCCTATCATACCAGCTGCTCCGGAAGTCGTGGTGAGTGTTGCATAGCTCACGCAGTTGAGAATCTCAAGACCATCGGAAGCACCAGTATTGGTTTGGATAAGGCCGATAATGGAACCGATACGGTTCTTACCCTTGATAGAGCAAGTGCTATCCATGATGATGTTCTTAATCTTAGCGTTACCGCGAACGAAGCCGAAGAGACCAAGTGTCTCATCATCCGGGCGGTCAATCACCAGATTGCTGATAGTGTGGAACTGACCATCGAACTTACCAGCGAACTTGTAAGTATCTATAACAGTTCCGCTTTCATTTGTGTAACGGCCAATGGGAGTGTGGTCAATACCAGTCAAGTCGATGTCGGCAGTCAGAACTGCCTGAGCAGAGAGTCTGGCTGTTGTTTCTTCTGCCGTTGACTCACTTGTTACAGAATTTACAAACTCGGCGAACCACTCCAACTCAGAGGCAGTACCAATCTGATAAACGCCATCCACTTGTGCGGGTTCATCCCAAGCCTGAGCAGAACCGCCTACGAGCCATGCTGCAGCGAGCATAGCAAGACTAAAGAGTTTTGTTTTTCTCATGTTTTTGAAAATAGGTAATTATGGTTAATAAAAATTTCGAATTCGGGTTAATATCGTCTGCCTTAACATCAACAGAGTATAAATAATTACATTCCGCGTGCAAAGATATACAAATAAAATGTATTATGTTCCACTTTGCATGTTAATAAGTGTTAAAGATGCATACTTTAACCCATTAACCAATAATCACTAAACGCTAACCACTAACCGCTAACCACTCTCCGCAACTAACATTGCGCCTTTTGGGTGAGAAGTGACAAGTAAGAAATTTAAACGACCACGGATTAACCGGATTTACACAGATAAAATTTCCCACAGTAATTTTTATGTAGATGATGAGTTTATATTTGTTCGAAGCACTTCTGAAAGCTTGTTTTCAAGGTGTTTCCAACAAATAAAAACCTTTGCTTAGCAAAGTAGTCTTGTACAAGACGGTCATCTACATAAACAATTCTACATAAAAACATCCGTGTTGATTCGTACGATTCGTGGTCAAAAGAGAAGAGAAAACATCTGTGTTATCCGTGCAATCCGTGTTCAAAAGAGAAAAGAATAGATCTGTGCAATCAGTGAGAACCAAAATAAATCGTTAACCGTATCAAATCCACCTCCATAAACGACAAAAGGCCGCCCCACAGCGACCTTTTTGTCCTTCTTTGCGGGCTGCCCCCCGCAATCTCTTCACATTGAAAGAATGTCCTCCTTTAGTAATGGTTCATACGCCCCATCCTTCACCTCCAAGATGACCGTGCCCGACTCCAGCGACTGAACCGTATGCCATTGTCCAACAGGAATATTCACCGCCACACATTCACTGTTCGGCATCAGGTCAATCACCTCAGTCACTTCGCCGTTGTCATTGTAAAACAACTCCCGCAGATGTCCACGGAGGCACACCACAGTCTCAGAACTCTTCCGATGTCTGTGAACAGGAAGTTGGGAGCCCGGCTCAATCGCATTCAGCATCCGTTGCGACTTATCTTCTGGCGAATTGCGCAGGTC
>JAGCNQ010000046.1 GCA_017645845.1 Bacteroidaceae bacterium | reverse complement strand
CAATGCCTTCTACGTAAGCTACTATAAAGTCTATCGTGACATTCGTCTTGTCTTCACAGCAACGGAAACAATGGGCAAGTTCGGCGGCGACACCGACAACTGGATGTGGCCACGCCAGACATGCGACTTCAGCGTCTTCCGCATCTATGCCGACAAGAACGGAGAACCTGCCGACTACAGTCCTGAGAACGTTCCCCTGCACCTTGACAACTATGCCCGTATCGCTACCGACGGCTACCAGAACGGGGACTTCTGCATGACGGTGGGTTATCCGGGAAGCACAAGCCGCTACCTAAGTTCATGGGGAATCGACGAGCGTGTCAACGCTACCAACATCAGCACCATACAGGTGCGCGGCAAGAAGCAGGAAGTTTGGAAACGTTTCATGGATGCAGACCGTGCCGTAGGCATTAAGTACGCCAGCAAATGGGCAAGCAGCAGCAACTACTGGAAGAACAGCATCGGTATGAACAAAGCAATTGCAGACCTCGGAGTTATCAGTCAGAAGAAAAAGCTCGAGGACAAGATTCGTGGGTGGTACGGAAGCCGAAAAGACCTCAATGACCGCTTCGGCGAGATGTTTGGGAAGCTTGAGGAAGCCTACGCAGAGCGGTGCGAGGCTGTCTATGCAATGGGATTCTTCCGCGAGACATTTGTGCGTGGCATCGAACTGTACCGCGTTGCCAACATGATTAACACAATGCCGCAGGATGCCGACAGCACCGAAGCTGCCCAGGTGCGCAGCCGCATGGAAGCCTTCTTCAAGGACTATGACGCAAAGTTGGATGAAGCCACGATGGCTACCTTGCTGAAGAACTACCGCGAGCAGGTGAAGGAACAGCGCTACTGGCCCGACTGCTACAACGTCATCGACAGTCTCTATGGGGGCGACGAGGCAGCTTATGCCCGTGATGTCTTTTCGAAAACCATCTGCACAGACCTCTCAGCTGTGGAGAAGGTTCTTGCCGACAGTACCCTTCGCGACACAGACCCTGCCCTACTCTATGCACAGGGCATTCCGACAAAAATGCAGGAGATAGGAGGAGGCAGCCGTGACGCCTCGACCGTTATTGACTACAATGAACACATGCTGACGCAGGCACTGCTCGAGATGGACCAGGAGACACCACACTACAGCGATGCCAACTTCACCATGCGCCTCTCTTACGGCTTCATCCAGGACTATACGGCAAACGGTCAGCACTACCAGTATTACACCAATGCACAGAGCCTGCTCGACAAAGCAGCCAAGCAGGGCGAGATAGAAGACTACAAACTCGAGGAGGACATCGTGACGCTCATGAAGGAAGGCAATTGGGGAGGCTATGCCGACCGCACCACAGGCGATATGCACCTGTGCTTCCTTTCCAACAACGACATTACCGGAGGTAATTCCGGCTCACCGATGTTCAATGGCCGGGGTGAACTGCTCGGACTGGCTTTCGATGGAAACTGGGAAGCCATGTCGGGCGATATCTCCTTCGACGACAACCTGCAGCGCTGCATCGGTGTCGATGTCCGCTTCATGCTCTTTGTCATCGACAAATGGGGCAAAGCAGGGAATCTCATCAAGGAACTGATAAAGTAGTTCTTAGTCCATAGTGCATAGTCCATAGTTAGACATCATTTTATAGTTGGGCAGCAATGCATCTGCCACAAGAAATAACTATGGACTATGCACTATGAACTAAAAACTATAGCTTCCCCCCGTAGGCGAGGTCGCCTGCATCACCCAGGCCCGGCACAATGTAACTGTGCTCGTTGAGGACAGGGTCGATGACAGCACACCACAACTCTATATTTTCCTGGTCCCCAAAACGTTTCACGATGTGGTCCACACCTTCCTGGGCAGCGATAACACTCGCCATAATGATGCGGCGCGGCGTACCGTTCTTAAGGAGAGCATCCACAGCAAGCTCCAGGCTATAACCCTTTGCCAGCATCGGGTCAACAACAATCAGCGTCTTGCCCGTCAAGTCGGGCGATGCCATATATTCCACATGCACACCGACCTCGCGGCACTCCTTGTCCTTATAGTAACGGTAAGCACTCACAAAGGCATTCTCTGCCTTGTCAAAGACGTTAAGGAAGCCCTGGTGAAGCGGTAAACCTGCGCGGAAGATGGTGGCCAGCACTATATTTTCCGCCAGACATTGGCACTGACAAGGAGCCAGAGGCGTCTGCACGGTAGTTTCCGCATAGTTCAGCCCGCGGCTTATCTCGTATGCCTGCAACTCACCGATGCGCTCCAAGTTGCGACGGAAAAGCATACGGCTCTGCTGGTTATTGACATCACGGAGTTCACTTACATACTGATTGATGACGCTCGGCGTCTCACTCATATTCACTACTTTCATAATCCAGTCGTTTGCGGGTTAGTTGTTTGGTCGTTTGGAGGTTACAGTTTCGCTGTCTGGCATAGTTCCGAAACGCCAAAACGGCAATCTCCTAAATAGCTGATTTTGCCTGCAAAGATACAAAATAATTAAGAATTAAAAATCTAGAATCCGGAATTAAAAGAACTTCATTAAGGAATCTGCTTTATTTTTGTACTTCAAATGCAAAGTTTGCTTTGCAAAAAAGTAAGCAAAAGGAAATTCTATGAACTATGGACTATGAACTATGAACTAAAAGTTGTAACTTTGCAATCGTTTTGAAGGATGACTCCAATAATAAATTCTAAACTATAAATTCAACAACACAAAGCAAATGGCAAAGTTAGATTTGACAAAGTATGGCATCACAGGTTCCACCGTGATTGCTCACAATCCGTCCTATGAGTTCCTGTTTCAGGAAGAGATGAAGCCTGAACTGACCGGCTTCGACAAGGGTCAGCTCACCGAATTGGACGCTGTTAACGTAATGACTGGTATCTACACCGGCCGCTCACCCAAGGACAAGTACATCGTTAAGGATGCACAAAGCCAGGACAAGGTATGGTGGACTACCGACGAGTATAAGAACGACAACCACCCCATGAGCGAGGAGGTTTGGGCAAAGGTCAAGGACATCGCCATCAAGGAGCTTTGCAACAAGAACCTGTATGTGATGGACGCTTTCTGCGGTGCCAACGAGGCAACCCGTCTGCGCGTCCGTTTCATCGTCGAGGTAGCTTGGCAGGCTCACTTCGTGAAGAACATGTTCATCCAGCCCACAGCTGAGGAACTGGAGAACTTCGAGCCCAACTTCGTTATCTACAACGCCTCCAAGGCTAAGGTCGAGAACTACAAGGAACTGGGCCTGAACTCAGAGACTTGCGTGGCCTTCAACACCACAACCCGCGAACAGTGCATCATCAACACCTGGTACGGCGGTGAGATGAAGAAGGGTATGTTCTCTATGATGAACTACTACCTGCCCCTGCAGGGCATCGCATCCATGCACTGCTCGGCCAATACCGACATGGAGGGCAAGAACACCGCCATCTTCTT